>JAOQII010000064.1 GCA_026134025.1 Candidatus Syntropharchaeum sp. | reverse complement strand
CGAGCGGGTCTGAACCGCTATCTTGTTGAGATTGCAAACATCCGTGAGCATGCTGCATGGGTGCACCCACGTGATGAAGCGACCACAAAATCGATCGATCTCATCAGGATGGCAGCAGCAAAGCTCAAAAGACTCTCCCCAATCGAGGTTGCACGATTGCCTGTTACACAGAAGGCACTTGTGATCGGTGGAGGCATAGCTGGTATGCGGGCATCACTCGAGATTGCATCAAATGGCATCGGCGTCTATCTTGTTGAGCGTGAGGATAAACTCGGTGGTGGTGCACCAGATGAAGCTGTCAGTGATCTCATCGAGCAGGTTGAATCAAATGCTTTAATCGAGGTTATGACCTCAACCGAGATCGACCAGATCGATGGCTTTGTTGGAAACTTCACCGCTCGTGTGGGTGATAGCACGCTTGAGTTTGGTGCGATCGTGATCGCAACAGGCGCATCACCATTTGACCCGGCAGGCAGGTATGGCCATGGTTCTGATTCAAAGGTCATAACCCAGGCTGAACTTGATCCAGGGATCGATGCAAAGGCTGTTGCGATGATCCAGTGTGATTCGTCGATGGTCGCAAGCATCGAGATGGTCGCAAACGCACTTGAGATCAGGAAGAATAATCCTCAGACTGAAGTATTCGTGCTCTGCGAGGATGTTAAGACGTACGGCATCTATGAGAAGCTTTACAGGGATGCAAGGGCAAGTGGTGTCATATTCCTGAGATATGAACCAGATAACCCTCCAGTCTATGAGGATGGGATCGTATCAGTCTTTGATACGATGCTCGGCGATGAAGTTCAGATCAGGCCAGATCTTGTTGTGCTGGGGGGTGGAGTTGATCCTGCTCCGGTATCAGACCGTCTCAAGATTGCATTTAACTTCAGATTGAAGCTTGATGATGCAGGTTACATCTTTACACTCTCAAATCAGCCAGAAGTTAGCCTGTATCCACTTGATACCGTGATAGATGGGATCTATGTCTGCGGGAATGCAAAACGTCCTGTTACACCCGAAGAAGCCCTGCGTGATGCAATTGGTGCTGCTGGGCGTGCCCTGAGAGTGCTTAAATCAACGAGTATCCAGGGGAAAGGAGAGATTGCAAAGGTCTCACAGACAGCATGTATCGCATGCGAGACGTGCGTTGATCTCTGTCCATACAAGGCTGTCAGGATGGTCTACGATCGTGCAGAGATTATATCAGGGCTTTGTCGTGGTTGTGGCGTCTGTGCATCAGAATGTCCTGCAAAGGCGATTCAGGTTGGATGTTTCTCTGATGATGAGATCCTTGCACAGCTTGAAGAGGTACTGGGGGTGGTCTCATGACATTTGAACCGAAGATCATCGGGTTCTGCTGCAATTCATGCTCGTACGCAGCTGCTGATCGTGCAGGCGTTGAGAAAAGAAGTTATCCATCGAATTTAAGGATAATTCGACTCCCGTGCAGCGGAAAAGCAGACGTGATGCATATCCTGAAGGCGTTTGAGATGGGTGCAGACGGTGTATTTGTTGCAGCATGTATGGATGGTAGATGTCTCTATCTAAACGGTAACAACCACGCAAAGCGGCGAGTGGAGATATTAAAAGGGCATCTCAAAACGATCGGTCTTGGTGAAGAGCGGCTTGAGGTATTTCAGCTTGAGGCGGCTGGAAAGAGTTTTGCAGAGATTGTCGAGGAGTTTACAGAGACGATAAGGAGGCTTGGCGAAAATCCTTTGAAAGGGAAGTGAGTGATAGAAATCCTGGTGATGAAAGGATCGGTGGGGCATGGATCCTGAGTCGATTTCTGACCTCAATCCTCTCTTTTTTTATATAGGCTCTCGCAGGAGATGCAATCTCAGGGGGGTATCTCCCGATCAGAAGTTCCTCCTCGAAGATCTCCTCAATGAACCCGCGTCTTCTGTAGTATTCAAGAAGTTTCTCCATTACTGCATGAATCTCCGCATCAAGTTCGGCATAGAACCCCACAGGAACGAGTCTTGAACCATTGCGGATCTTTCCGATATGTATAGCCCTAACCTTCTTGAGGTGCTTCATTGCGAGGTCTCTGGCAATCAGATCATCGACCTCTTTCTCAGAAAATCCAAGATCGCGCATCGCTCGCTTGAGCGTATCCTCTCTGAGCGGTGAATAAATCATTAAAGCTCCCCTCATCGCAAGCTCAAGTGATTCTTCTGATTCCATACCCGTGTAAATAGAGATCAGTTCCGGTGCAATTCGTTCAAAGGTGCGTGTCGTATATAACACCCCATCAAATCGCCTGAGCATCCCCTTCTCAAGGAGAAGATCGAGTATCTTTCCGACTTCCTCAGAACTCAAACCCGTCGATTTAGCGATATCATCACAGCTAACCGCTATCTTCATCTTATCATGGATATCTCGTACGACCAGAAGTAGTGCCGGGCGTGTGTGAGACATAATTATATACTTGCAATGAGAAGTATATCATGTTTTCTATAAGGTTAAAGGCATGGAGCCGTTTGATATTTCCTCATATAAGCCAGTACCTGTCAAGTATCAGCTAAGGAATGCTATCTTAGGCTGTATCAGGGATGGTTCTGACCCACTACGTGAGATCGCAGGGCGTGGTGAAGCGAAAGCAGATCTGCTTCGTGCGCTGCTTTCAGGTGCAAACCCTTTCCTGATCTCCAGAGAGGGTACAGGAAAGACTCGCCTTGCAAAATCGATAGCAAAGCTTCTACCACCTGTTCCATCAATAAAGGGTTGCCCATACCACGATGATCCATTTTTACCCAAAAAATGGCTCTGTCCAAGATGCAGCGAGGCTGAAGATCCCCTCAACGAGTTTGGTATTGAGTTGATTCAGGGTGTGGATCGCTTCTCACGGATCCAGGGGAACGAGTATACAAACTATGCGAAGATCCTTGGTATCAAGGACATAGAGGCGATACGGGAAGGGGTAAGCCTCACCGATCCGAGATCTTTCACAGGCACGGGCGTTTTTCACGGCAATCGTGGAATCGTCTTTGTGGATGAGCTGCCATCGATCCCAACAAATGTCCAGGTGCTCTTTCATCCGATACTGGAGGAGGGGATCGTTATCCTTGATGAGTACAACCTGCGCCGTCCGGTCGATATAATTCTTATCGCAACCGGGAATCCAGAGGGGTTTGCTCATGTGAATCGTGTACCAAGACCGCTACTTGATCGGCTGGAGATGATTCATATCGGTATGCCTGGTGAAGAGGTTGAGCGTTCTATCATTATGGAGGAGCGATTCAAACTCAAGAGTGATTACTTCACGAACGATGGAGAGGGGACTGGATCTTTAAGTCTCAAACCCAGCGTTGCGTTTAATCGTTCTGGTATCGTGGTCCCCTGGTGGGTGATCGATCTCATAGCCAAGACGCTGAATTATACGCGAAGGTGTAAGAATTTTGAGAGTGGTGCCTCGATAAGGGGAGGGATAAAAGCCCTGGATCATGCGATATCAGGGGCTGAGATGCGTGGTGCCGGAGTTGTAACACTCGCTGATGCCTGTAAAGGATTGAAATTGGCGCTTCGTGGAAGGACGACGGTCATCCCTGATCTCACAGGATTTGATGAGGATGAAGAGGTGATCTTTAAGAGGATCGACCGTGTGATTGAGGATTTGGTGCGGTTTGCTCTCAAAAAAATCGCTGAGGGTGCATTTAGCCGGCTTGCGATCGATCCAGAGCAGGTTAGAGGGGTTGCAATCGCGGGAAGGTGGAGAAAAGCACTCCCAAAGAAAGTTGAAGGATTGGGCAAAGGTATCGGAGAAGCAGACGTTGAATCAGATGGCTGGATCTACGCCTTTATGGAGTTTATGGCTAATATCGCCGTTTTAAAAGAGCTTGTACCTGAAAATGAGATCTCAAATAAGTTCTTTGTACCCAGGGTGTTTGGAGATGAATAAGAAAAAGACTACAAGCAAGGAATACTGTGGTCTTGATCCTATGGATGAACCACAATTGATGAGGGAGCTTATAAAACACAAGGACAGCCTGGATGAGCTTCCGATAGATTTTGAGGATCGGTTTGAGTCTATAAAAGAGGAGCGAGAGAGAAAAGAGGAAGAAAGGGAAATAAAGATCATGGAACTTAAGGAAGAACTCAAAAAGTGTGATGAGAACCTCTCGCACATGGCACTCGATGGACTCCTCGATGGCAAGGACCCAGATGAACTGAAGGACCGGATCATGCAAGATCCCGTGCGACGTGAACTTGAAGAGAAGTTGAGTTCTACTATCTGGAAGGATAATCGTGAAGGAGTGCTCGATGAGGTTATCGAGAGACTTGAGGACGCTGGCTACCTCACGATGGAGGATGGAAACATAAAGATCACATCCAGGGGCGCAAACCTCCTATCCCGACACATCCTGGGTGAGGTCGTACGTGATGCAATACCTCATGGAGGGCACAGGACAGTACAAACCGGTAAAGGTTCAACGCTTATCTCGATGAATAGACCATACGAGCCTGGGGATGATTACGATATGGTGGATCTTGAGGCGACGCTGATAAACGCTATTGAACGCCTCACAATCGAAAAACTCGATCGTTTAATCCTCAAACAATCTGATTTCATGGTCTATAAGACGAAAAAGCAGAGTTCTATCTCGATAGGGATTATAATCGATAAGAGTGGGTCGATGAGAGAGAATACAAAGCTCGATGCTGCAATCGACACAGCAATGGCTTTATTCGAGCTTGTCAGAACGAAATACCCTGAAGATAGGCTTCGGTTTTTCGTCTTTACCGATGAGGCAAAGGAGGTTGAGCGACATGAGATCGTCAACGCCTCTGTTGGTTCTGGATATACAGATATAAAAAAGGGGCTCCTTGCTTTCAGGCGGGCATCGATACGGGATGAGGGTATGCGTGAGGCATATCTGATCACTGACGCAGAGCCAAACTACGAGGACGGGGTTCAGGTGGGTTTTGATACAGCAGCACGCGGGATCATAGAGGAAGTAAAACGCTACAGGCAGAACAACATCAGGCTCAAGATCATCATGCTTGATAAAAAGCGGCATCTACAGGAGTTTGCACATCTTATGGCAAAAAAGAGTCTTGGAAAGGTTTTATTTGTAGATCCACAGGACCTGAGCCGGGTTGTTGTAAAGGATTATCTGAGATCCCGTGAGAGGATCAGCATCTAAAAAGCCCCGGGGGGGATTTGAACCCCCGACCTAGTGATTACAAGTCACTCGCTCTGCCAGCTGAGCCACCGAGGCAGATAGAGAGAGGAACTAACTTATAAGCTCTGCGCCCCGATCTATCACGTAGGAAATGGGTGTTGGAAGTTTATTTCCCGCTTTTCTCAGCGATTCTTTCGCCTGTAAAAAGTTTTTAGGCTCGATTTCCACGGTCATGAGCTTCTGCCCACGCTTCACACGTGCTGCGGTACTTACCGCCTTACCGAATGCGCACCTCATCCCCTGTGAGACCCGGTCTGCACCTGCACCTGTTGCCTGTTTGTTCTCGCGAAGAACATGATGGGGGTGTATGCGAATTTTGAAGTGATAATTTAAACGTCCAAGCTCATTAAGGTATTTGTTTGCGGTTATACGGGCTGATTCAATTGCGCTATGCCTAATTTGACATGACTCTTTTGCGATAATCGAGATTGAGACTGGAAATTCTTCTTTTAAGTTTCCCATATCGTAATGAACCACTTTGCTCCCAGGAATTCCTCCCATATACTCTCTCCTCGTGTAGGCAGGACCCGTTACTTTCCTGTACATGTGACCTGGTTTTCTCGCCATGAACTGGTTTACACTGAGATATCTTATAAATGTTTTTCAATGGTTTAAACAGATGCGGGGAGAGGGAAAACCTGCAAGGATCTGGTATTGGTGGCACTTATTCATGAAAATGAGCCTGTTTTAAGTTCAAGTGATGCATAAAGGTGGGTAAATCAAAATACTCTGCTGAATGTTTTTTTGATGCTCTTTCATACAAACTCGATCGGACCAGTCCAGCCGAAGGCTGGACATTTTGGCGATTGTTAAAAGCAAATACAGACAATCTTCTCCTGCAACAACGAGAAAAGAGAGTTTCTGCTTCACCACTGGATCCTTCTCACTCTTTAACAGTGATCTGACCTCTTCAAACTTCCTGATCGATATTCATTCTCCCCTCATAAGAGGGAATGAGATTGAATGGTAGATGAAGTTTTGCGGGGGGACTATAATTATCAATACCAGCTGATGATGCTCCTCCTTCTCAAGTTACAACACTCTTAACGACGCTATCTCCGCTATTATTTAATACTCCTCGCACCTTACCATGAAGTAACCGCGGTCATGGTTGCATGATGGGCATTTCTCCGGGGGTTCTCTCCCGTAATGGACATATCCGCATTCGAGACATACCCACTCCACCTCTCTCTCCTTCTTGAAGACGGTTCCTGCCTCAACCTCCTTCAGGAGTTTTCTGTACCGCTCTTCGTGGTGTGCTTCAGCCTTTGCAATCGCTCTGAGCCTTGCCCCTATCTCCTTAAGACCTTCCTCATCTGCCACCTTAGCAAACTCCGGGTACATCTCGGTTGTTTCATAGTGCTCACCTGCAATCGCGGATTTAAGATTCTCTGCAGTTGTGCCAAGCGTCGTGGGAGCTGCGGCTTCAACCGTTATCTCGTCAAGGGACTCTTCCTTCATCTCTTTCTTCAGCTCGTTGATCAGCTTGAATAACTGGCTTGCATGTTCCTTCTCGTTCTCTGCGGTTACAAGAAAGAGTTCTGAGATCTGTACAAACCCCTCATTCTTTGCGATCTTGGCGTAGAAAGTGTACCTGTTTCGAGCCTGACTCTCACCGATGAACGCCTTCGCTAAATTTTCAATCGTCTGCTTCATCTAAAAGACCTCCTCCTGAAAGCCATACGAATTTGACTCCTTTAAGACTTTCGGTGAAAAAAGTATTTCTTAGATACCTGTTCCATTTCTCGGAACACCCTGTTCCAGATCACATATATCCGCTCTTCCATCCCAGTATTGCGTGAGCACCGGAGGAGGGTGCGATGACATAAATACTCCAGAAACAAAATATGGAGGAAGTAGAATATGAAG
>JAOQII010000063.1 GCA_026134025.1 Candidatus Syntropharchaeum sp. | reverse complement strand
AACACCCCCAACGATCGAGAATGGCCTTAGCGCATTGTTGGGTGTCCATTTTATTCTTGGTCTTCACACTTGCTAATCTGAAGTTCCTGGTGGAATCAAGCCGTGAAGGCGCTCTAACATGCTTATAATACAGGCAATATTGAGTAATCTAATGGATTCAAGGTGCGATAACGTAGTCATGTAACATAGCAATGAGGGCATCCTTCATTTCACTGTTTACACTTTTAACTGATCCCGGCACAAAAAAATGAACTCCTATATTTGTGGCTAAGTTGTTGTTTGGTGCTTATGGGCGCTGGAATGATATCCTGCTTATTCTCGGCCTCTACCCTGATCATGAAATGGATGTAGGCGTAACATGATGAAATAACACCAACACTTTCCTATAGACAGGGTCGCTTTTTGAGAGTATCCTATGCTCGAATAATAATATTCGAGCATATAGGAGAAAAAGATGCCTGAGTCTAAGTTCGTTTCGTTAACAGACCATTCTACCCCTATTTTTTGGACACTTTTTCGTGACCCGGGCCGGACACTTTTCCGGGTCTATACTGGTCATTGAACCTCAGGACTAAGCCCCGATTTCCCCACCAGAGCACTTTGTTTTTCCCTTGCTCCATCCGTTCGTGCAACACAGCCGCCGTACGCTTCTCAAGATCATTCCCGCTGCTATCAAGAATGGTCAAGACGAAGTTGTCTTCTGAATCCTGCCGCAAACTGAAGTTACGTTTTTCAAAAAGGAGGTTTCGCATTTTCTGCAGGGTTGTCTTGTTCCCGTCCTGATGATGATAGTACTCACCCCCGAGCTCCTTTAGAAAATACTCGTATGTCAATCTGGCAACCATAGCGCAATAGAACTCGAACTCTACCTTCTGAGGATCATGACCAAAAATTTCGTCCAGAAAATAGCTGTAAACCAAATCCTTCAAACCGTTTTCGATCAACCAGCGATACCGGTATTTCTGCAACATTTCGCTTGATGTCAGATCGATATTTGTACTCCCAAAGCATCGAATGTCTTTCCTGGTTTCCAGATCTCTGAGTATGACAATCCGTAACGGAAGTCTCGTTTTGGGCAGCGTAACGTCAATGGCTTTGAGTTCATCGTTATCATCATGTCTATGCCAGCCCTCTTCCGATTCCAGGGCCGGCGCAATAAGTTTCTTGATCTGTCTATTCTTTTTGAGACAAAGAAACACATCCCCATTGGGACACCAATCCTGTTTGAAATATTGCAGACTGGCTTCCTTGGTGTACTCCGAATCCATATAGATTTCCTGTATTGCCCGTGGGTCAAATAGGGGAAAAATCTGCTCCTCACAGTACTGTTCCAGGATGCCGGGGGCCCTGACGCCACCATGATAAAAATTCATCGACAGGATCGTGTTGGCAGCCAGATCCCACGTTACATGAGGCCTGAATCCAGGCACCATATTGCCCGATTTATCAGGACCTCGCCCAAGGCCTTTCTCCTTGCTGTGTCTGCCAAAAAACTTTTTGAAATGAAAATCAAAAGCAATTTTTCTCCCCTCAATCAGTCCCAACTCCTTGGCCCGACTTATCAAATCGCATCGAAGGGAATGAATCTGATCAAACTTGAATTCAAGCGTGTCTTCATAATATCTTGAACGTGACCCGAACATTCCCAACCCACTGGCCAAGGCAACAGACCTGTCTCGGTTATCGCTCAAATGATTGATGCGCCGATATCCCGCTAATATCCGAAATACATTCAACAACGCAAGATTGCTCATATCTTTCCCCCGCAATCGGGCGGGACCATAACTCTCCATGGCCTGTACGATCCCTAAATCATTCACAAACTGAGCCAGAATAAGAGGCCCGGGATCACACAACTGATATGCGTGCGTGCGCATCTTGCCACATAGCTGCTCAAACTGCCGGTTAATGCGGCGCGATTTAAGAAGAGATGTCTCGCTGTATAAATGGCATGCAGCCGTTACCGGCTCAAAGGGCTTTTCATCAACAGATTCCGCAGAGAGAAATTGATCCAACGCCACGGGCGAGCGTTCCCTGTCCGTCAAGCCCCATCGGGAAAATACCCTGTTCACCGCATACCTTGAACACCGCAACTTCAGGACCTTCACAACCTCCTGGGCAGAACAACGGGGATGCCGGAGCTTCTCCAGAATAATGTTCAACTCCGTTTCATTGCCCATGGTTTCTTTTCCAGGAAGATTCCCGGGAATCACCGCCCACGGCCCGAACAACCGGTACTCATTCACCAAACGGTAATAGCTGGTCGGCGATATGCCAAATTGCAAACAGGCATCCTTTATTCCAAGAGATGGTTGATAGAAAAGCTCCCTTAGCAGTTCCAGTCGTTTGTGGTACGGATCATTATCGCAGAAAAATGTCGCGCGCCTCCTCTTCTTGTCTCTACCACTTATCCTCCTCAGTTTCAGACGATTGAGTTGATTGAGGGTCCGTTGAATACGGGACCAGAACTCTTTATCCCCCGGCCGGTTCGAGACACACCGACCGTACGATGCAAGTATTTGAGAAACAGGCTCCACCCCAGTATATTCTTGAGTAGCAGGAACTGCCTCCGTTATCCTCATAATGGCCTGTTGAGACAAAAAAGGTCGTGCCTTGCTCACCATAATCACCAGACGCTCCAGATCCATGGAAACGCCACGCGCTCTCACATCAGGGAATAAACCCGGAAGACCATGCTTCACAAATCGACCTTCTTTTTCATAATACTGAGACCGGGAAAGCCCGTGGCGCTGGCATACCCTCTTAATGGATAACCTCTCAAACCATACATCCCTGATGACCTCATAGTTTCTAATAACCGGATCATCATCCAAAAGGTAGGGCGTACGCCTTCCATATTGCGCCATCGCCTGTGAGACCTTTGACTGCAGCAACTCGAAGTAGGACCTGGTATTGCTCGAAAGGATCATGGCGCATGATATACCACCCTAAACGCAACATGTCAAGGAAAAAAGCACCAGCCTAATCGCAACAATATTCCGCCAAAAACTGCTTGATTTTGTACAATTCTCTGGTAATTTGATGCCTACGGGTGCCTTAAAATATCCCTATCAAATTCGCTAAATGATACTTAACACTTTAATTACAGTAGGTTAGCCACCAAACGCCCCCAATGGGAAACAGGCTGAGCAATGTAAAATGCCTGAAAATTCTTGTGCGTTTAGCTTGGGGCATTTTCAGGCTAAACGCAACAAATGCAAATTCATTACTGTTTGATATTATTGCTATAAACCAACTCGATGTTCGGCCTCAGCTCAAAAAGTGTCCGATTTGTGCCGGGGGAATCCTCTGGTGTCTGAACGAAAACTAGGATTTTTCGTCAAGGTCAAGGAAGATCAAAATTTTAACCGCAGGAATATACTGAATATTTCGAGGATTAAAATTTTTGGTAGCGTTGTCAATAGGAGACCTATAAAAAGACCGCCATTTTAGGTTTTTTCAATTATTTTTGATCCGCCTCATTTTTTGTAATTTGTCAAGAGCGACCCAATACAAGCACGAAAACGATAACCGATAGCAGTCGCATTTGCCACAGAATAGCGAAAAAGATTGGCTGTACTACGAGAAATTTAGGATCTCTTCGTTTCGCAACCCGGCTAATCAAATGTTGCGGATGTCCACTTCGCTACTCAAATCTTACAGACGAAGCTCCTTTCACTCCTGCTATGCATCAAAACCGTTGTAGTAATAGGCCAATCGAACCTTGGTTACGTTGAGCGCTCCGACCTTACTCCACTTGCTTACGTTTGCTCTCATATTCACTGTCCGCATAACCCGCTCCACTTTACTTGTTGTCTTGCCGTTCAGCCTTTTTTCGAGCGCCGTAAACATGTCAGGCCGGGCATTTTCAAGGTATGAGACTGTGTTGCTATATCCGTTCTCTCGGCAATACCTGATTATCTCCTCCAAGCGATTCCTCTTAGATTCAACCATCATCTCAATCGTCTGCCGGCAATCGACAAATGGTCGTATCGCACATATCTCCATAAGCTCTGCAATCACGTGCAACCATTCAGTACTCTTGCGTTTTACAGCATCCTGCCACAAGACATATTTCGCCTGATGAGGAATATGCCACAAACAACGCTGAAAGATTATTTTGACCTTATCTTTCACGCTATCCAGAATGGCTGTGTCGCCGTCTGTGAGCAATAGAAACTGGCTGAATCGCTTGAACACATCAATACTATTCTGAAAAAGGCTATGAAAACAAAATTCAGTTGGATCCTGGCATTTGGACCAAATTGTCACTGGTAGCCAAGCGCATCAGGTACTGCGGCAGCGCCGGGATTTTTATAATTTTACGAAACCCAGGTAGAAGGCGGTCCACCGCTGGCTGGGGCTCGATCTTTTCTGGGCCAAGAAGTTGATCCATGCTGGCAAAGAGCTCCTCGAGATCCGCTTTGCCGTTTAAGAGGATCGTCATGTAATCGGGGTTATCGAGGTTTTTTATCAAAGGCGTATCGACTATCATATTTTTGAGGGTCCGTTGCATCGAGTTATTCCCCGTCTTTCGACGGTTTCCACGATTCAGTTGCCGGAAAAACTGCTCAAGGATGTTATTGGTGCGTTGTGGGTATATGGTGATCTTTTTTCCTGCCGAGGTAACAACTTCAATTGGGTCGGCAAAGAGTTGGTCGAGGTATTTATCTATTTGTTTGGCCATCTTGCAACAAAGTGTGTCAGAGGCAAATTTTTGACTTTGATCGAGCCGTGTACGGAATTCCATCACACCCTGGCGGATGGTGAGCATGGCTTTGGTAGTGCCTTCATCCTTTAGCCCATTGCCACCACCAGGTAAGGCGATACGCATAGCCCTGCGAAAAGAGTCAAACAATCGGCTGCGCCATCGCAGTTCATGGATCAGATTTTTAAACTCGGGATCTTCAGCAACTTCGGATGCCGCCCAGGACAGCTTGTAAAGATATTGGATGTTGTTGCGTTCATCGTTGGCAGACACAGTTAACAGCCGGGGCATCTGCTCATTCAGTTCCAGCAGGCGCTCAGCAAAGTTCAGAAGAGGACGGTCAAAGGGGAAACCATAACCGTCACCGCTCTTCTTGCCATGTAATGCCCACAGTGCCAGGCCGTAGGCGGACAGAAGAGGTAAAAGCGGAGGTTTTTCATCCGCGTGCAGGATTGCCTTTGCCAGCCCTATTGGGTCGGAAGATTGCTCAAAGGCAGCTCTGCGAGTCTCCCGGGCCAAAGCGGAGAGCTTTGAGCTGATTGAATAGGAGCGCAGACGATTTCTGAGCTTTCCATATGCAGGATCAAGGAAGTCCTTGCCGATATCGCGCAAAAAGTGAAAGTGACAAATGAAGTCCGGTACTCCGGGAAAGACTTCCTTAATCGCTTTGCATATACCGTATCCCATGTCATGCACAGCGGCCGTTGGTATACCGTAACTTTCTTTTACGTCTTTTAGAAAAGGGATGATATGCTCGGAGTGCTCACTTGGGATTTTGATATTGGCAAGGACGGTTTTGCTGAGGCCATCAAGTCCTGTCATTAAAGCCGGGGCATCGCCTGCGTGCATTGCATCCAGGTGTAGGATGTAGCCACCGGAAAGTGCCATGGCCTCACGGATCCTTGGTATAGCCTGGTGGTGAGCGCGGGCCAGGTACACAATGAACTTACGCCCCAGGTAATTGATTTCAGAAGGGCACAACAGCACATTGCGAGCGGCCAATTCAGTACGGACCTCCTCAGCGGTTCTGTGTCGCTGATACACTGACCGGCCAACAAAAACCATAACGTCGTATGCAACGTTTGATCTGGCAGGGACCAATTGACGCAATGTATCAGAACCAAAGGTGGAGCTACAACTTGGGCACTTAAATACAGTCTCATGAGCTATCATCGGCCCGGTCATCCGCAGTACTTTCTTCCGCCGGGTTTTTTGCACCACAAGCGGGGTTCCGCACAGACATTGCTCTCTTTGAGGATAGAAGCGGATGACCGGGGGCTCGGGAAACAGTACCGCAGGTGATGTGTCTATGGACAATTGCTGGAGGGTACAGTTTAAAGCCTTCAGAGCACGTGCTCCGAGATCTGCACCGTTTTTTTTAGACCATGTTGTACAAAAAGTTGTTCGATCTGTTTTGCATTTACGGTCACATTTTTCGTTCGGGAGATGCTTTGGGCTAATTGTTCGAAAGTTGAATCGGGACTGCGGATAAACTCTGCCAGAACCAGAACTGCGATCTCGGCTGAAAACCGTACCTCCGGCAGATCTTGAGCAGCCAATGCCTGGCTCTGGATCGTCCTCTTGTGAGGATCGGCGGCAAAATAGATATGACGTGGCCCAATTTTCTGTCGGTCTATTTTTCCCTTGCGCCACAGATTCGCCAGGACTCCATGGCAACGGCACCGGAGATTTTCTCCAAGCATCTCCGCGCTCATACCAGCCGGACTCGCGTTGATCAATGCAATGAGGGTGTTGGTTAGACTTCCAGCGCGGGAGAAACCGATATCCTGATAAAACCATAACCCGTTTCTTCCAAATCGAGGAATCGAACGAAGAGTGTACCAGGCACCGTTGTGGTTGAAACTGCTGTAGTAGCCTGCCTCTGCCAGGAAGCGTCGAACCGAGGGAATAGAGTAGTGCATCTCGGCGGCTAGCGGCTGGATCATCCAGCATGGGGACTTGGCAAAGAGCGAGATGAGATGTTGGCGTGGTGGAATGGCAGATGTCATGGTGAACCTCCGACAAAGTATTGCATTTAGAAGCCAGCGCTTCATTATTATGCAATACCTTATCAGGAATTGGGCACCATGGCAAGCTCTTTTTGTACGGCTGCAAATCAGACAAGGTTCTTCTTATAACCATTAAACTCAATATGTTATGCCAACTGACGCTTACTTGATTCCCAAACGTCTTTTTATGAACTTCACCTGAAATTTATGATAAAGTATAGCACGCGATATGACCTAACTAGTTGAAATCTATACGCACCAACTGAATTTTGTTTTCATAGGAAAAAGAATATTGATGAAGACGGAAGGATATATTGGTCAATTAAATCGGCAGGAAAGATATACAAGTATTATGAGGATACATTAAGAATACCTGATGATGTTTGGACAGATATTAGTCATTTACAACAAAGAGATCCAGAAAGAGAGGATTTAGGCAATTACCCCACC
>JAOQII010000062.1 GCA_026134025.1 Candidatus Syntropharchaeum sp. | reverse complement strand
GACACAGTTCTCGACCGAGCAATGGCCGACTTATGCGTTCACTGATCCAAATGACGTTGAAGTGCAGTTCATACGGTGCTCTGTGAGAAACAAATGTGGGCAGTGGGGCAGTTTTACAACAGAGGTGACCATCGGTGAGAGAACAGGGTTCTGCATCACAGTGGATTCAAGTCTTGCAGGAAAACCATTGTTTGTTGGTAAGGTTTACCATGTACCGATCACTGATACATGGTTTTACCTTGCAATGTACGGGGTCATTGACTCGATTGGAGCACATGCACAATGGCAATCGATTGACTCTAATGAGATTTATAAAGTTGGCGTAGACATCGATGCCTGCGAGTTCTCGCCTGCGCCAGACTATGTCTGGGAGACGAGATATGGAGACATTATTGAGTGTGATGGAAAATTCAGCGATGGGGATCATGTTGCTGTTGTAATCGGTGAGCTCGGCACATCGTTTGTAAACGGTTCTGATGTTTATGAGATCAGTGATGATACTTTAACTTTAATACACAAAACCGCCGAATCGACCGATCCAACGTTTGATCTATTCGGCAGTGCTGTATGTAACTTTTTTGGCGTGTCTGAGGAAGACTGTGCTCTGTTCTTGACAGAGAACATGTCAGACTTTGTTTTTGTGAGCAACCAGATCAAGATCATTACCGAGCATAAAGACATATATGGAGAAGACCATCCACCGGAGTGGTACGATCCACCATTGTTGGGAATTGGGATATTCGGTATACTATCGCCAGGAATATCAGAAGGGAAGATTCTAAAAAACGTTGGTAAAAAGATAAGCAGTTTAATTGATCATGTTAAACGATTTCCAAGCGATTTTACAAGTGCAAGACATCTTGACCTAATCGATGCGATGATCAGGGGGACGCCTGAACAAATCACAGCAATCGTTGATGCTTTTAAGGCGCAGGACTGGGCAACGTTTGGTGCTGCGCGTGATACAATCAAAAACAATCCAATCGATCCGTTGTCGAGACTTGGAAGATTGAAGAATTGGGTTGATGAACTTTATAAGCGCAGTTATCTACCAAAGGGGACAGCCGACAGCGTTGCAAAGAAATCTGGTGTACTGAAGAAATATGCACAAACATCGATGGATTACATACGGGCACGTGCTCCGTGGATACCGGGTCAACAATATGGAGACGATGTTGGTGGCGTGTTGACAGAAGAAGAGTTGCCAGCATTCCGAGCGATGATGGATGAAATCGCAAAATTGTTTGCAGAAGATGGAGAGTACACCCGTTACATCGATCCACAAGAGATGGCGATTTACTTTAAGGAACACCCAGAGTTTTTCAAAGAAGGGTATACAAATGCAATAATCGATACAACATCTCATTTCGATGACGCTGATGAAATAGGAAAACACATAACACCACTTGATGAAGCTAGCGCAGAAGCTAGGCGTGTGAGGTGGCACGAATTCATTCTTCGTCTTAAGAATGGCCTAACTGATACGTTTGGCGAAACGAGAGGACTTCAGTTGTATGATGAACTTGGGCTGGAAGCAGCGAAGAAAGCGAAGGATATCAATAAGATCATATTTAAGTGGGGCAAGCGCATGTGGGACGATGTGTATACCGCTGCGAAGGCGGCTGACGCGACAGATGAAGAAGCGGAAGCATTGGCAAAAATCGCTGCGAATTCTCACATAAACATTGGAAAAGGAATCGCTGGTGGAGCGTATGAAACCCAATGGCAAGCAAGGAAAGGTGTTATCGGATGGATGCAGAAGCATCCGCTATACACAATCATACTTGGAATAGGCGGAATCGGGTATCTGACCCGGATGATACCCTGGTACATAATGGACAACATGCCGTTTAATATATACATGGGGAGGGAGGCAGGTGTCATTGAAAAGACGTTTGGTGATAAAGAAGGCGAGATAGTAAACAGGATAGAAACGCTTGGCTACCAGCTTCGGGATTTTCCATGTGATACTACAGTACAAACAAACTTTGTTGAGTTGCTCACACTGTTAAAAGAACTTAAAGACATCGCAGACACCACTGATCCAGTTCCACCCGGTAAGATAGCGTATTGGAAATCGCTGTATGGCATAGTTTATGGCACATCCATTGGCGATCCAAACGATTTCATGCGTAAACGGGTTAAAATCGATTACAGTACAGCGTATACCGAGTATGTGTTGCGTGTGACCGAAGCAGGATGCGCAGATCCAGTCGAGCCACCAGAAGGATGGAACGGTGTAACTGGCACCGGAAGTATATGGTGCACATCAGACGCAGTTTGTTCATTATGGTTGGACGATCTATATATAGGAGAAGTTTGGCCAGCGGGTTTCGCAATCGCAGGGGTTGAACCAGGAAGCCACACCGTAAAAATGACGTTTACTGGGAAACCAGACTGTGTAAAAACGGTCACAGTTGTAGCCGGTTCACGTGTAGACGTTAATTGTCAATTCGAGGAATGCCCATCGGTGTACAGTGTAGGCATATCTTACAGTCCGGGCAAACCACTGGTCAACGAGACGATTGACTTCGTTGGGTCCGCCACTACTGGAGATGACCATGCAATAACAGATTGGCTATGGACGTTTGGTGACTTTGGCGAAAGCACTGATCAGAATCCACAGCATCGATATGCATCATCTGGTCATTACACCGTATCGTTGGAAGCCACGAACGATTGCGGAGAATCACGTACAAAGACCGATACTATTTGGGTCATAGAAGAGCCAGACGAACCAGATCCTGGCTCCGCATCTTTGCACATAAAAGCGCCCGTTGACGAGGACGGCAATCTAATCGATCATTACTGGGACACTGAAATATGGATCGATGATCAGTTTACGAAATACAACACAGCACATTCATTCTTATTTGGTCATGGAGCATTCTGTGACAAATATCCTCCTGGAAACTTGATACCATGTGATTTCGGAACACATAAAGTAACTCTAAAAAAGACAGGATTCAATGATGTCAGCAAGACGTTCAACTTGCGAGACGGCGATTCTGAAACGTGGCAACCGGTGATGACAGAAGCAATCGTCGGGCCAAAAGCATCGATTGATAGCATCGATTATCCAGCGGATCCAGTTGCAACAGGAACACCGATATCAATAGCAACACATGTAAAAAACATCGGCAATCAGATTGGAACGTTCTACGTGAAATACACAAAGAATCATGCACCGTTTTGGACATCTGGTGAAGAACAGATAGCAAGTGGAGCAACAACCGTGTTCGATGGACATCCTTCACTCGTGATGGGAGATAGTGACATATCGATTGTAGTTTCTGTGTGGAACTATGATACTGGCACACTTGATGATGTAGAAACAATTGGTATTCAGCACCTGACAGCTGATATGCACGAGGTGACTTTTGATATACCAGACGATGCGGTTTTAGAGGTCAAAGTTGGTGATGCGTGGAATGAGATCACGCCTTCAACAATAAACAGACTGCTTGCAGCGATGAGACGTGCTAAGAATGAATGACGCTAAAACATTGGGAATCGGACTACATGCATGCACATCGATTGAGAGGGATGCAAGCGGAAACCTTGTTGGAGTCGATTGCGATCAAGATACATACGAACCGACATCGATGCCAGTGTTGTGTGTAGCAGTCGTTGGAAGACCACAAACAGTTGGGACGCGTGAAATACAATTCATATTGAACAACGCCATCGTTGATCGTGTCGATGGTGGAAACGAGTACTTTGTTCAGCATTCTTTTCAACTAGACAATCGTTTTTTGGGGCATTTCAGAATAGAGTACATCGAAAATGGATGCACGTACTGGGCGAGAGAGTTTGATATGGGCACGTGCCCGATTTTTGCTAAGCAACCGATGGAAGTCTCAAAACTGATCAATCTACTGCACAAATTCAGAGTTTGATCGATGGACAGTTTTAAGTCAAAATGTGTAATATATGTTTAAGGACGGGATTTGATGACCAATAAAAAAAAGGTGAGTTTTCAATCTGAACCATCCGATGTAACAATATCGATTGACGGAGAAGAGTGTGGTACCACTCCAATTGATGTGCTTGTGATGTATCGCGTTTTAAGGTATACACCAAAGAGTGATGGGATATCAGAAAAACTCGCTATAGCAAGCGATGATCTTTTGCCACTTGCCAATTTTACAAGTGTTGATACGAAAACCGCTTTTGAAGACAACATTGACGATGATTTTGATTTCTTCATGTACTTTGGGCATGGTTACGATAATTGTATATTTGATGAGTCCGGATACTGCACAGTATACCCAGATAGTAATCTAAAAGACAAAATAATCGTTTTAACAACGTGCCATGCTGGAAAAGGTTATGCAAAAGAAGCAGTTAGGGCATACGGTGCAATCGCATCACTTGGATATGGTGCACCGCTTATGACTCAGCTGTCAGGAGATGGGTTTAAAGATGGTTTCAAAGAATGTTACTTGAAAGCACAAAAAGTTTTGCTCGACCTGGATGAAGTGACCGAAAGCGATTTCATATCTGCGTACGAATCAACAAAAGAATTGTATAACACATGGGGAGATTATTACAATTCTATAGGTGAAAGCTTTTGTGCATCGATTTTTTATGCAGATGGCAAAAATCTTTTATCATATTCAATCTGGGACGAGATGACCAGTATAGACATATCAGTGAGCCCAACTCCAGCTGAAGTGTGGAAAGATGGAGTTTACATCGGTACGACTCCTATAACAGATTACTCAGTGATGTCCGGAGGCAACGTTTTTCGATACAAAGCGATTGGATGTTACTTGTCATGGCTGATCAGAAACGTTCCGAAATCAGGAGCTTCTTATGAGCTCAATCCAGTAAAAAAGTATAACACGACAGCTATAGACTATTCATCTGAAAATGTTTATTTGGAACATGATGCAGCGATCGATATAAATTGTGATCGACCTCCTGGATCTTTTGAAATAAATTTCTTTAACTATGGTGATGTATCACAAACCATTAAGATTTGGACAGATCGTGAATGGGATGTAGAATATCTAAACGGAAAGAATTTGAAACCACACTTGATGAACGGCACTCGATGTAGAATTATAATAAATGAAACGTTTGAACCACCTACTGGCGACAATGTCCGTGTTGAGTATGTCACCATCTATGTTAAAATCGGAAGTAACACATACACGTTTACAATTGAGATATGGATACACGGGAGGCACCAAGATGAACGAAGTGTGGCTTATTCAAATGCAAGATTTTCTCCGTTCACAAGTCAATACAATCGCATGTCAGAAACAGAAAAAAACACCAGGAACATCATAATCGGTACGAAAATATACACCCCAACCGAGATTATGGAAGAGATCGATAAAGGCACTGATATTGGTATTATGCTCATGGAAGCGATGAGATGAACTGGGAAGAAGTTTTCACAGACTCATACGTTATTTACGATACAGAGACGAGTGGATTGCATCCAGAAGACGGAGATAGAATCATCGAGTTCGGGATAATGGAGGTCGATGGTGATGTGACCAATGTGGTGCACTGGATCATCAACCCATTGTTTCCGGAACCGTTCCACATTCCAGACAAGGTTGTAGAACTGACCGGGATCAATGACACAGAATTGAGTTATGGCGCAGATCCAAAAGAACTATACCCGTCATTGATGAATCGATTGCGGTTTAAACATATTTGGGGACACAATATCATCCGTTTCGATCAGTTAATGCTTGATGAAGAGTGTAAACGGTTGTGCATCTTATCGCTGCCAAAACAAAATCTGTTCGATTCGGCTGCGGTTTTCAAAGCATGGCAGCTGAGCCTACCGGATAAGCCGTGGACCCGTGAGCCATACATATTGGATAAGCTCGAGGATTATGACACGTTCTATGATTGGGGCATGATGGTTCTGGAAAAAAGAATACGAGGGTTGAAATACAATCTTGGGTTCTGTTGTGAAACGCTCGGCGTAGATATATCCGATATAAGGTTTCATCGTGCTGGGAACGATGTTACTGCTACGTACAGACTGATAAACGCGCTGAAAGAGATTATCCTCGACTAATGCTCTACGCTTTCTGACACTCCATGGCTACCGCCTTTTCTTTTTTACGAGTCTGCCATTGACTATTTCCCACTTTGTGGGGCTATCAAGACATATATGATGAGCGGCTACCAGCGCCGCATCGTCTCCAAACTGTCTGCGGATCTCCTCAACGCCTTCTGGATTGTGCAAGATCTTCCTGTGCCGTTTACCGAACATCGATGCGAAAGGCGAGTCGAGGAGTCTGTGCAGCCAGAGCCATGTTCCAGGAGGCGTACCGAAGACTTGCTGATCATATCGATCATGTGTTGCGTGGTTTGGCAATTTACTCAACTCGCTTAACTATTCCATGTTTCTTGTCAACAAATACCCATTTTCCATCACGTATAAGAGAACGGATTGTTGTTTCTGTAGGAACCCAAGCCTCATCAATTGTATGAGCGATTTCAACCATGTCCGCTGGAAAGCCAACTGGAAACTTCTTAAGTTTGGCATAGATATCGGCCGATGGTCCAATCATCGAGGCGTGTCTACGTCTTTGCCGATTGCGATATGCGATAGTTTTTTCGCGGACTTGTTCGCTTTCATCGATGGCGAATTTCGTTTTTTTGGATGACCGATTAAACAGTTTAATCATGTTGCCTCCAGCAAAACGATGTGATGTAGTATCGGTTCCGCTGCTTTGGACAATCCCCTCTATGGAGACGAGCGGTGCACCGAACGATTGGTATATCAAATGCATCGTTCTTTGTTTCAATGCTGAGTGTAGTGGGTTCAAGGTATTTACACGTCATGCCATTATATACGCTTCAATACGTTATAAGCATTGCCATCAAGGGCAAAGTATTTAATTCACATCGATGCAATACTGAATCATCGACTTTGTGGGAGTTACGATGGCAGCAAAAACATCAACCGCTAAAAAAACGAAGTCCACTCAAAAGTACAAGTGTGTTACATGTGGAGAAGAATTCACAGGGAAATCATGTCCGAACTGTGGGGAAAAGGTCAATCTTTTATCGCTGAACAAGGATGGAGTGCCGTTTCAAGACATCGCAGAGGTTGCCGGACTTCCGCCACCTGATTTCAATTTTAGATTTGAGCGATCGCCCGAAATATTTGATCCGGAAGCGGACTTGCACGAAGCCGTGCAAGCTGAGTATCGCAGCATAAGAGACGAGATGGTTCTTGACAGCATACGGACAAAAGCGGCAGAACAAGCGGC
>JAOQII010000061.1 GCA_026134025.1 Candidatus Syntropharchaeum sp. | reverse complement strand
GAGATGGAACAATAAATTGCTGGGAGGTCAAAAGCGGAAATTTGATTAAAAGTCTTAAAGTAGGCTTTTACAGCACAAAGGCAATGACATTTGCGCAGGATGGGAAGATGTTTGTTTTAAATAGGGATAGGGAAATAGAAGTTTGGGATGTGGAAAGGGAAAGGATAATAAAGACTATTAAGGGAGAATTTGACGAAGTGATGTGTATGGCAGGTAGTGCTGATGGAAGACTTTTGCTTACAGGAAACACAGGCGGCACGGTAGATCTTTTGCATGTGGAAACAGGAAAATTAAAGGCAACTCTTGCCAGTTTTTCTGATGCAGCGGTGGTCATAACGCCTGCGGGTTATTTTTCTGGAAGTGGAAACTTTGAGAAGTATCTCCATTTTGTTGATGGGCAAAACAGGGTTTATGAAATTAGGCATTTTAAAGAAGAGCTTTACAGGAAGTTGATAAAATCTCTGCTTAATAAAGAGTAAAGTTGAAAAGGAGTGAGGGAGTTCTCTCCCTTGCCCTTGGAGAAATTCATTTATATTTTGACTGTGGTATACTTTAGGGGAGATGTCTTCCTTCTCTTTTTTACAAACTAAAGTGAATTTAGAGACAACTAAGGAGGGGTAGAAAATGGAAGTAAACATAGAGTATAACCCTGAAAGCTATTACAAATCTCTTGATAGATTTTTTCAGGGACTGAGAAATTTTTATTCAGAGACTCAAACAACTTACGAAAGAAGGCTTACAAACTTTTTTCAGCCACTCATATTCAGATACAGAGTGGCAAAAGAAATAAAAAAGCAAACTGATAAGTATTTGGCTTCTGATTTTAATTTGATTGAGCTGATAAAACCAGATGAAAACAGAATTTCGGATCTTGTAGCTTTACTTCTCAATCCTAAGGGAGAACATGGTCAGGGGGAGACTTTTTTAAAAGAGTTTATTGAATATTTAAAAGGGTTTTTAGAAAAAACAGAAAATTTAAAAGCTCTCGGTCAGATAGATATTTCACAGGTATCCGTTGAAAAGGAATTTGCAACATACGAAGGAAGGAGAATAGACATTTTCGTTAAATTCCCTGGTTTTGTGATAGGAATAGAAAATAAACCTTGGGCAGGAGAACGGGACAGGCAATTGGCAGATTACAATGAATTTTTGCAAAATTTTGGAAATGAAAATTACATTCTCATTTATTTAGACGGCTGGGGGAGAGAAGCTACAAGTATGGATGAGCAAACTAAAGAAAAACTTAAACAGGAAGGAAAGTTTTTAGAGGTCAGTTACAACAACTTTTTAAAACCTTGGCTTATAAAGTGCTATAAAGAATGTGAAGCTGAAAAGGTAAGATGGTTTTTAAAAGATTTTGTAAATTGGATAGAAGATAATTTTAAAGAGGAGGTTGAAAATGAGGAAAGAAAAGAAGGAACTGATTAAAAACTATCTTCTTGATGAGAAAATTTCAGAGGAAGAGCGTAAAGAACGGTTTGAAATTGCATGGGATATATGGGAAAAACTGCCTGAAATAGCTAAAGAAGAGGTAATATCGTTATTTGACGAAATAAAAAATTGTATACAAAATGAAGAAGAAATTAAAAATGAGTGGATAGCTCTGAACACCTTAAGAAAAAGTTTTTACAAATGGTCTGGGATTTACTTGTTTAAGAAGAGCTGGACACTAGATAGTGAGAAAGAATGGATTTTATCTATTACATTAGAGCCCGATTATTTTAGTTATTATTTCATTGTTCCCACTAATCTATTTATTTCTATTAAAAAATCAAAATTTATTGAGAAAGAGAAAATTGATTTGAATAACATAACTAATAGATTAAACCAAAATTTCGCTCAAGGCAAGAGTGGAAATGAATGGGTGTGGTGGAAATATCTTGAAAGATATAAGGAAATTCATACCCAAAAATTTTGGTTAGATTTTATTGGTAAGAAACAAGAAATTATTGAATATTGTTCAAGAGAAATTCTACAATTAAAAAAAGCTTCAGAACATCTTATTGACCAAGCAGTCAAAAAATATAAAAGCACTTATAGAAACCAATAAAACAGACTAATGAAATGCTGTGCCTAATTACGGTGACCTTGTGGCGCATCTGCCATTGGTTGAGACTGATGTAGAATTGCCTAAATGAGTTATTTATTTTACTCTATTACAGTGCCAAGCGTTTCTCCCTGCCATTCCATCCATCTTTTAACTTGCTTGAGCAGTTCTTCCTTTAACTCCTCTGGTGCCAGCACTTTTATGTATGGCAACCAACTTTTAAGTATATTGATAATCTCTCCAAAATTGCCTACCCAAATTGGCAAGCTACCTTCTTATAGTAGCTGATCTTAATTATGCTAAGAAAAAAGGAATTCCTATAGGGCCTGGCAGAGAAACGACTGCCAGCAACCTTGTAACTTATGCCTTAACTGTCTGTGATAAATTTTCTTTAGTTTGCATGGGCTTTTCCTCCTTTCTTTTTTTAAATTCATTTGTTATTAGGAGGAT
Organism: Candidatus Syntropharchaeum sp.; assembly: GCA_026134025.1. GTDB lineage: Archaea > Halobacteriota > Syntropharchaeia > Syntropharchaeales > Syntropharchaeaceae > Syntropharchaeum. The sequence continues at coordinate 4,986 of JAOQII010000061.1, read as the reverse complement.
AAGCCCTAATAATTTTAATTGCAAGTGAATTTACACACAGCTTGGGACGGTGCCCGTGCAGACCTGTCAATGTATTCAATCACATGCAGTTTGTGTCCAGTTTTAGGTGAAACCTGCTGACCCAAATAAACAGCTTTAATGTTATGGCTGTATTGTGCCCATGCTCCAGGAGAAAGTTTCCTGAAACTCTTATCTACTATTTGATTTTGCAGAACCCACAACTTTTTCGTAACTCTCAAGCAATTATCGGCTGAGTAAGCTGAGATTGAGAAAAACAGAACAATCAGCAAAATAGGTATCTTTCTCACATTTAGCCTCCTTAGTTTTTCTTATCTGCTTTCACAGGCTAACACCTATAGGCTTAAGCTGGTTTATTTAACAAGCTTTATCTCTACCCTGCGGTTTTTGGCTCTTCCTTCTTCAGTATTGTTATTTGCAATAGGATCGGCTTCTCCCTTGCCTTCAATTTTAAATTTATCGGGATTAATGTTCTGGCAGTACATTAGGTAATCTGCTACTGATTGAGCACGCTGTAAGGAAAGTTTCAGGTTGTAGGCTTTACTTCCTACATTGTCGGTATAGCCTGTTATCAAGATAGCTCTGGAAGGATTTTCCCTTATCACGCCTGCTATCACATCAAGTGCCTCTCTGGCTTCTGGTTTGAGAGTGAATTTATTAAAATTAAAGAGGACGCGCTCAGGCACTGTTAGTTTCATCCCCTCTTTGTTTTTTTCTACTTTGATACCGAGTTTTTCAGGTGAGGGTTTTGCTTCTTTTTTGGTATATTTTGCTACTTTCAAATTGGTTAACAATATGCCATAAGCATTGGTATCTCCAACAAACATTAGCTCAAATCCACTAACATGCTCATTGGGTGCCAACTTGTCAAAAGGCACGGAAACGGCCCTCTTTCCATCAACATAAATACGAAATTGACCACGCCTTGCCTGAATTGCAAAATGTATTCTCTTTTTGTGGGCCCCTTTTACCCTTGTCACCTCGCCAATACCCTCAAGTCTGACAGAGATGGTTTTACGTCCTCCTATTACAACATCGTAGGGCAGTTTTGCTTTATCCCAATCAGACCCACGACTCTCTAATAGACGCAGGATCAATTGGGGGTAATCACCAACATCCTGGTATTCAAGCGAATCAAACTCAATGGAAAAATCATCACGGCCTAAATCTATCTTTTTATATAACCGCAGATCATTATCGGTACTGGGCGCCACCCAGATGTGATCTTCGTACTTTACACACTCCACTGCACCTGTAATCTTATCAAAGCCAGCAGGTATCTCACCAACAGGACACTGACTAAAACTATACTGTAGCAACACTTTATCGCCAGGTTCAAACTTATATTTTGTCTTTCCGGTCACAAGCTCCTCGGCAAAGGCCATGTTAAAGGCTAAAAAAAGCGTTAAAATAAAAGCAAGTAATGGTGTTTTTTTAATATTACCCATCTTCTCACCTCCTGTATTTTTTGCCTCTCCTGAGCTAACTGTCATCCGCTTAAATTAAATAGCCATTTTTTTAGCTTCTGCTATTAAGGATGAAATTATTATCCCTGTTTATAATACTTTTCTGCCAGCTCTCCTGTAACCGGCAATTTGAATTTCTCTCCCAGATAGGCTTTTACCGTACATATAATCCATACTATTATAGAAAATATGTCAACTATCCATTGCAGGAAAAATCCAGCATAAGGTATTAAAATAAAAAGAAAGGATTGTAAGTCCCAAAAATGTTATCGTGGACTGCATTGCATAAAATCTGACAAACTTGCTATTTTTTTCAAGGATTAAAAATACTATGCCTGTTATCCATCCAAGCACATAGGTAAATAAAGCCTCTATGTTTTCATCCAATCCTAATGGTGTTTTTTTATTGTTCATCTTACCACACCCCCCGGTCTATTTCTCACTACTGGAGTAGTCAATCCTAACCTCTGTGAATTTACTATACTTTGTAAACTCAATGTGAACTGTAACCATCGTTCCCTTGATTTGGCCAGCCTCAATACTATATTTATCCTCAAGTACACTAGAGAACATCTGATTAAGCTGATTTCTGTACCATTTTTTGACTTTGCTAAACTTGTCTGGAGCCAAATACTCCGCTTTTATTTCAGTTAAAGCGCGACCTTGATAGGTTATTGGCGATGATAATTCCTGATAGTCAATCATCACTGCCCCAGGGTATCTTGGTAGCGGATCTTTCCCCTCTACCAGGTCGTGATCCGGTAAACTCCTCTTTGTGTAAGAAACAGTTATCTCCGTGTATGACCTATCCCCGGCGGCAGGTGCACCAACCCATATGGTTACTTCATCATCATCCTTCTTGAAAACCAGCTCAACCGAATCTGAGCTTCCGCTCTGGTAAGTAACGTTCCATCTCTGTGACTGCAGCGTTCTCTTGAACCAATCGGCTACTTTATCATATGCATCATTTGTGCCATAGGTTATCTCATAATCAATTGGGAAATTACCTTGCTTTGTGTAAACCAGCATTACAGATCCTGGATATCTCTGCAGAGGTTCTTCTCCACTTGCCATATCGCGGTTAGGAAGAGATGCTCCCTCTTCCTCTGGCATGATTGCCTTTCCCACAAAGTAAACTGTTTTTCCTTCCTGCTCAAATGCCATAATTCCTATTCCTATGTTTCTTTTCTTAACAGATAGTGTAGCAAAGGTCGCTCCCTGAGCATTCGTAGTTCCTTGATCAATAGTATAACCTGAAAACTGAGATTTATACCAGTTTATAACATCGATGGGAGAAGCATCCTTTACAACATATGTATGAAACTCTGAAAACTGGCTGGAAAATCCGGTTATTGTTGCCCACATGTTATACTGACCACTTTCTTGAGATCCAGGATAAATTGGTAAACTATTTACTTCCCCAGACAGATTTTGAGCTGTTTGACCAGCAACTAAAGTGCCTTTCGGAGTTATAGAGCTTTTCCCTCTTACTCCTTGCCAATTCCCGCCATCCATCCCATTCTGGAATTTCCATTTTCCAGACATCTTGTCTCCTGAAATTGTGCCCTCAAACACGACTCCTGCTGCCACCCATCCTACTGTAATTTTATTACCTTCTAAAGTTACTGAAATTGGCACATTTTCTCCGTTATATGGTTCTGTAGTGGTTAAAATACCGATGTACTCATTTCCAGATTTTTTGATTACCCAGGACCATTCTCCATTACCTCTTGCACTTTTATAAGTACCATGCCATGCTCCAGTGATATCAAGAGAATTCGATCCTGATGTACTTTGTTTTTTTGTCCATCCACTTATCAAAACAACCACAATTACCAGCACTGCTAAAAGTGGTAGTATCCCTAGTTTTTTTATGTTCATTTTCATCATAATTGTATCACCTTTCTTTTTATATATTAATTTATTCGACCTTTAAATATTTTACTATTTCTCTGTTTTTTTCAAGGCGAGGTTCGGAATTTCATATAACGGCTTGCGGATAAAAGAAGTTGCCGAAGGCAATTTGGGCGAAGCGAAGCAGAGCCTTTTATCCGCTGGGTAGTGTCCCCATATATGTGTAAATTTAAAAACTTGCAATGGGCTTACTCTCCCAATTTTCATTTTGCAACCTAAGTAAACTATATAAAATTCTAATACAAGATTCCTCAGTAGGAAATGTCTCCATTACCTTTACCCTTCTTTTTACCTCTTTAAAACCCCTCTCTATGATATTTGTTGTCCTTATATGCTTCCATCTTCTAAATGGGTGTTTCATATAAGCTATGCAGCTATCTAAGTCCTTTTTAATACAATCTACAAGCCTTGGGAATATATCTTTGTATTCCTTTATAAATGCCCTTGCATTTTCCCTTGCATCCCTCTCATTTAAAGCAAAGTATATCTTATGTATCTTTGCCTTTATAAGTGGCCATTCACTCCTTGGACACTTTGCCCTTAGGTTAGACATTTTGTGAAAGAGGCAGTGCTGGTGATCACTATAAGGGAATATGGTCTTTATAGCCCTAATCATGCCAGGACATCCGTCTGAGATGATTAGCTTAACAGCCCTTGGGTCTAGTCCTCTTCTTACTAAGTGGGTGAGAAAATCCTCCCATGCTTCTCTAGATTCCCTTCCTCCTGGCAAAAAACCCAAAAATTCCTTTTCTCCTGATTCTGTCATTCCTACTGCACACAAAATAGCTTCTCTACTTATAATCTTTCTTCTTATTTTTAAAAAAACGCCATCAATAAATAGAAAGCTAAATTTTTTCTTAATAGGCCTGTTAAGCCAGGCAGTAATCTCCCCCTTTATCGTTTTATTTAGCCTTGATGCCTCAGTCTTTGATATTCCATTTCCTGCAATAATTTTTGTTATTTTCTTTATTTTCCTGGTAGAAATGCCCAAGGTAAACATCTCTACAACTATTTTAGCTATTTTTGTCTTAAATGCCTTAAAACGCTCAATTACCTTAGGGACAAATCCCCCTTTTCTGCCCCTAGGGATATTTACATCCTCTATAAGTCCAAATGGGGTTAAGAGGGTTTTATGTAGACTGCCATTCCTATAGTCTTTTCTTTTTTCAGTGCGCTCATAAGGCCTAGCACCTATGTACCTTAAAAATTCATCTTTAGCGTAGACTTCTAGCGTGGTTCTTACAAATTTTCTCACACCTTCCTCTATTGCATCTAAAAGTTCCTCTGCATTAGCAGTATTTTCTTTTTTAAATACATCTTTTATTATCTCTACCTTTACATCCTTAACTGTCTGTGATAAATTTTCTTTAGTTTGCATGGGCTTTTCCTCCTTTCTTTTTTAAATTCATTTGTTATTAGGAGGATAAGCCCTAATAATTTTAATTGCAAGTGAATTTACACACAGCCTGGGACGGCACCCTAGGAAAGATACACACTCTAATTAGCTTCTTTACTTCTCTAATTATTGGAATCGTTGTAATGTTGGTAGTTCGATTCTTTGGTCATTCTTCAACGGTTCCGATCACTG
>JAOQII010000060.1 GCA_026134025.1 Candidatus Syntropharchaeum sp. | reverse complement strand
CCCAGTCTGCGGAAACAGGAGCACTGGTGTGCGGCTGTGACAATTCAAGTGTTCATGCACTGCCAGCGCCAGTGCCGCCACCAGCACCGGTTCCAGTCATGACTCCAATCGGAATCATGGTGCTTGCTGGATTGCTCGGTGTCATCGGCATGCGTGTAATCATGAGGAGAAGGTAACTCCTCTTCTCTATTTTTTTGATCGATCGAAGAATTGTTGATTTAACAAACCAACCCGCGGTGCATGAATCCGATTCCAGTGTGTCAGGTCTCAATATTCCGGGATGTCTCTAGATTGCATTTATGATGACATCCCATCGGTGCTTGCCTGTAATGAATTCTGGTCGTGGCAACCCGCACCCTCACTCCCCCAGCGCCCGCAGCGGAAACAGCATCATCGCCACCACAGCAGCACCGGTAACCCAAAACAGCGCCGCATAACCAGCATGCATGAGAATCACTGCCGCAAACACCGGAAGCACGGCAAATCCTGCATAAGTACAGGTGTTGAAGACGCCCATCACAGTGCCACGATTCGAATCAAGCGATGCAATCCCCATAACGAGCCCGATCATCGCAAATCCTGATCCTGCACCCATGATCGTGAGACCGATCGGATGCCATAACGTTGTTATGATACCGAGACCTGTTATCAGCGCACCTGTCCTGATCATGCATCGTTCAGTGGTATGGATATGACCTCCGGTCAGTGATGTTACCATCGCTCCGAGATAGACTCCAGAAAGTGCAATCCCCTGCAGAGACGGTGCTAAATCCGTGAAGGACGGGAAATAAGCAACAAGGACTCCTGTTCCACCGAACAGAACAAACGTGATGACCCATATCTGCATATACCGTGCATCAAATAGAACCGTAGATATATTCGCAATCCTCGATGGTGTGCATGGAACTCTCCGATCATGCCGGAGTGATGATAACAGTGTCACTGCTGGTAGAGCGAGCAGGATAAAAATTAATATTCCACCTTTTAAATAATAAATCTTGAGTACAGCAGCGATCGCAACACCGAAAGCAAGCCCGAGATTGAGCAGAAAATTAAACTCACCTACGTACCGCCTCGATCTCTTGAATTCTGTGAGCATCGAGAATGCTGCAGGAAAGAAAGCGCCACATGCACACCCTTCTATAAAACGTGCGCACACGAGTATGGAAGGATTATCAAAATAGAAGATCAGAAATCCGGATACAACCGTCAAAACGATGCTGAGCGAGATGAAAGACAGATTGCCATACCTGTCGGTAAGCATCCCGAACGGAATCATTGTAACAAACGCGCCAGCAAAGTATGCAGAGAAGAGCATGCTCTGCACCAGCGCTTCATCCGAGAGATCAGGGAGAATCGGTATAATCGCATCCGAGAGTCCCATGATCACGAAAACCGAGAGATAGAGACATGCACGGATCCTGTTCATGACCTGATATATCAGAGTCAAAACCCTAAAGATGCACGGATGCAATTCTGATACGCAATGGAAACCAGAACGTCTGCCCAGTGGGAGAAGTTTTTAAACCGGTATTATCTTGGAGATATCCTCGCTCTTGCGAATGAATATCCGGAAAATCGTAGTCTGCACGTTGATTTCGTAAATATCGAAAAATTCGATATGGATCTGGCAGAAAAACTACTGGAACATCCGGACAGCATTCTCAATACAGCAGAGGATGCGCTCCGGAATTTTGAGCTTCCTATCGACAAAACACTCTCGAACGCGCATCTGCGGATCATAAACATCCCGCAGAAGGTGAAGATACGGGATCTGCGCAGCACCCACATCTCAAAGTTGATCGCTATCGAGGGGCTCGTGCGCATGGCAACCGAGGTGCGCCCGAGGATAAGGGTCGCAGCATTCGAGTGCAGTGGATGCGGGGAGGTGATGCTCGTCACCCAGTCCAGCGGGAAGTTTGTGGAGCCTTATATCTGCAAAAACGAGGGATGTGGAAGAAAGGGACCGTTCAAGATAAAACTTACAGAATCAGAGTTTATAGATGCCCAGAAACTGCGTGTGCAGGAATCTCCAGAGGATCTGCGTGGAGGCGAGCAGCCGCAGACGCTTGATATCAACATCGAGGACGATCTTGCAGGAATCGTGTCGCCTGGCGATCGCGTGATCATCACAGGAATCCTGCGGTCGTACCAGCGGATTACGCGTGAGGGGAAGAGCACGTTCTTTGATATCATACTCGATACCGTCTCCATCGAAATACAGGACAAGGAGTTCACAGAGATTGAGATTACACCAGAAGAGGTAGAAGAGATCGTTAAACTGAGCAAAAACCCGAAGATATACGAAAAAGTTGTTAAATCAATCGCGCCATCCATCTATGGCTATGCGGAGGTGAAGGAGGCGCTTGCGCTCCAGTTGATGAGCGGTGTCCCAAAGAACCTTCCTGATGGAGCAAGAATCCGCGGGGATGTGCATGTGCTCCTGGTCGGCGATCCTGGCATCGCCAAGTCGCAACTTCTGCGATATATCGTAAAACTGGCGCCACGCGGGATATACACGAGCGGGCGCAGTTCGTCAGCCGCTGGCTTGTGTGTTTCGCCAGATACACGGATACCGACATCAGATGGGTTTTTCAGAATCGGAAAATTTGTGGAGGCGCGTATGCAAAATCCAGTCCAGATAGAGGCTGGAATCTGGAAAGATGACTGTAATAGCGTCTATATATCAACGGTAGATTCCGATTATAACATCGTAGAGAATCCACTCGTTGCAGTATGGCGGATCCGTGCGCCCGACGTCATGGTACGCGTCGAAACAGAGAGCGGTAGATCGATAACCGTGACACCAGCCACCCCACTTCCTGTGATGACGGATCACGGCACCGAATGGGTCAGATCCGCAGACCTGACCGACCAGCAATATCTTGTAACACCGCGTCTTCTACCAGAGAACAGTAATGTCCCGTACACAATCGAATTGTTTGAAAGCAACTGCACTGTTGGATGTGCATCTGAATTGACTGCCAGAATAGTGTCGCGACTTAAGGAAAAGTATGGTAGCATCCGGGAGGCAGCATCTTCTCTTGGAGTCTCCGAGGATAATCTGTACTATAACTGGGTAAATGATACTGCACGTGGCAATCCTGATCTCAGAACGCTTGTATGGCTTGCTGAGCAGACTGGAGTAGGGTTCGATGAGGTCGCACAGAGTTGCTGCTGGTTCTCGCAAAAAGCCGGACACCGGATAACGCTACCTGTCAATCCGAGTGAGGATTTCATGTACTTCGTCGGTCTCATCGCGGGCGATGGTAGTATAAGCAAAGCGAAACTTATGGCAGGATACGGTGGATATCAAATACGGTTCAGTAACACAAATGAACATCTCCTTGAAAGATACACATCGATAATCACAAAACTATTTGGTGTAGATTATAAAAGAAGTGATGGCAGCAACGTCCGCCCGCCAGATGTCAGATTCGGATCAAAGATCATCGCCGAGATTCTTCAGACGCTTGGCGTCCCGGTCTCTCCGAAATCATCCAAAATCTCCATTCCTGACATGGTGCTGAATCTACCAAACAACCTGATCGCCGCGTATTTACGCGGGTTGTTTGATACCGATGGATCCTGTACTGCACGACGAAACGGTTCATCGAACCTGCAACTGTACACCACAAGCAAACAACTCGCAGAAGGGGTTCAACTTGCACTACTCAAATTCGGGATCATCGGACGGATTCGCGTCCGCCCACGCGATGAGGTCACATCCTCATATATGGTGGATGGTATTACCAGGACCATAACCACATCCAGCGATATATATGTGGTAACGATCTATGGCAGGGAAAATCTAACACGATACCATAACCGGATCGGTTTTGAGCACCCGGAAAAACGTGATAACCTGGTGAAGATCTTAAAGTCATACAAAACCGGGTCTCGCAGCACGAATGTAGATCGGGTTCCGAATGTGGGATCCCGGCTCAGAGCCATACGGCAGCATTTCGGTCTACCGACAACGATCTATTCCAACAGTGGCAGCAGCACCACCAGTGGCGGGATAGCCGCCGAGCGCGGGGTCTACATGCCAACGCCGCAGCACCTGCAATCACTCCTGCTATGCATCAAAGATCAGATCGAAGCAGATGACTGGCAGGGAATGAGGATATTGCTTCCTAGCGATCTCCGTGAATCGATCAGAGAACTGCTCCACCGAAACACGACCAATCCAGAACTGGCGCAGGCACTGAACATACCCAAAACCACATCATCTGAGTATTTCTACCGCACGTCAAGGGATCTTGCGGTCCCATACCGTGTGCTGATGCAGTTTTCCGATCTCATCCAAAAATACGATCGCGATACTGCCGATGCAATCCGCGAATCAATATCCGATACTGTAGCAAAAGAACCAGAGATGAAAGCTGAACTCGATTCCCTGTTGCGGTTATCAACAGGGGACGTTTTCTTCGATAGGATCAGGTCAACCGAAGAGATACGCGACCATGGTTATGAGTATGTGTACGACCTGACCATATCCGGCACACACAACTTTGTTGCGAATTCGATGCTCACGCACAACACCGCCGCCGCTGTTCGCGACGAATTCGGCGATGGCAGGTGGACGCTTGAGGCTGGCGCACTTGTGCTTGCTGATCAGGGAATTGCGGCGGTCGATGAGATGGATAAGATGCGTGCAGAGGACCGAAGCGCCATCCACGAGGCGATCGAGCAGCAGACGATCAGCATAGCGAAAGCAGGAATCATGGCAACATTAAAGTCAAGATGCTCACTTCTTGGAGCTGCAAATCCAAAATACGGAAGATTTGATCCTTATGAGGGAATTGCCCAGCAGATCAGAATGGCGCCTGCACTCCTGTCCAGATTCGACCTGATCTTTGTGCTCAAGGATGAGCCTGACATCGGCAGGGATACTGCAATCGCATCTCATATTCTTGGCGCACACCATGCAGGTGAACTGCACGCCCATAGACTCAACGTCGCTGGCAGCAATATCACCTACAAAGAGGTCGAGGATGCGATGGAGATTGTAAAACCGGAGATCATGCCAGATCTGCTCAGAAAATACATCGCTTACGCAAAGAAGAATGTATATCCGATTCTGGAAGATGATGCACGGGAACGCCTCATCGATTTCTATCTCGGACTCCGGAGGCAGGGCGAGGATCGGGATTCGCCTGTACCGGTCACCGCAAGACAGCTCGAGGCACTGGTGAGGTTGTGCGAAGCAAGCGCGCGGATACGGTTGGGCGAGAAGATCACGATCGAGGATTCCGACCGTGTGGTCAGGATCGTGGAGAGTTGTTTGCGGCAGGTTGCATTCGATACTGAGACCGGGATGTTCGATGCCGATCTCATAACAACCGGTGTCAGCAAGAGCCAGCGCGATAAGATCCGGGTGTTGCGTAACATCATACGCGATATCGAGGCAGAGCACAGCGGAATGGCTCCGAAGGAAGATATTCTCGCAAGAGCAGAGGCGCAGGGATTCGAGAAGGAGTATGTTGAAGAGATACTGGGTAGGCTCAAGACGCAGGGAGAGTTGTATGAGCCAGCATCAGGGTATGTCAGGTTGACGTGAGGGTTGTGGGTTGGATAGGTATGTACCTATTGTATTGTTTCCTTAAGGTAGTGGCACTGGTGTCTGGGCTATCTGTACCTCCTCCTTCTGACAAACACAAACACGAGCACAGAGACCAGCGCCAATCCTGAGAATCCGGGAACGTTAAAAGGCAGTGTCCTGTGCTTCGCAAGGGTTTCTGCATACAGTGTACCAGCGCTGAATATACCGGTAACCTTTACTTCAGTTCCAATATCCAGTACGGTTCTGCCGTAGAACCTGACATCAGCATACCTTCCATCACCCTCGATACCGATCATGTAACCCATGCCAGACTCTCTGATATCAGAAAGGTTACCGGTGATGGTTACTTTCTTGCCATTGTACGATGACGGATGGTCTACTAGTTCTGGCACCAGAACCGTTCCGGAATCGACCAGAGGCCAGTGCAGGATGCATTCTGGAACGAATAGACTCTCTCTGAGATTCCTATTCCTGTAATAAAAGACACCGATCATCTTTACATCATCGCCATCCTCAAACCCATCAAATAGCGATATTTGCTTCGTATCGACTGCGATGCTCGATGTTCCATCACTGATACGCGCCCCATCAGAGAGATTTGTCAACATTCCTGTGATCGCGATCGTTCCGCGTGTGAATGTGCCATCGTAATACTCTGGATTCGCTGCCACTTCAGTCACGGTGGATTCCGGAATATTAAAATCGATGGCATATACTGGAGCAGCCAATATGCAGAGAATGATTGCGACCACAACCCCCTGATTTAGGTCGAGGGTGCAAAATCGGGTGGCCGATTTTATCATCGCCAGTACCTCCGTTGCGGTACATCGGTACCGACTTCCGAATGACAGCCAGTGAATGTCCAGTGTACTCTCGACATCGAACTTCCGCTGGCATTGCCATACGACTTGCCGAACGGATTTCCAGCAGGATATTTGCTACAAAAATCATCCCTACCCTTGAATGTCGTGTGACTCGTTGTAAACAGTGCGCATGCAATTATCGGGCTTACGAGAATGGCCCCCGGTGTGAGCGTTGTAGTCCTTTTGTTCATAATGATCGACCCCAATCTCCTGATATCATTATGTCAGCAGCAGTATTTTATCTTTGTGATCTACCGGGATTCAGGGTATGCAACAAAACATACCGGCTTTGGGATATCTGGAAGCGATGGGTGGTGTGATGCAACATTGACGCGGGCGGTGTGCGTGAATTCCGTCTCAAAGCCGGGTGCATCCAGCACAGACAACAAACATGCGCCGACCGGGAATCGAACCCGGACTTGGGGCTTGGAAGGCCCCAGTCATAGCCATTAGACCATCAGCGCTCTCAACGATATCTTGATACTCAGGAATTTAACACTATCGATCATCTGGAGGATATCTGGTAAGGTTCATGCGGTCTTTGTACTTGGGTGTATATCTCCCCCTGATCTTACAGGCAGCCTCCAGAGCCATGTTTCCAGGGTCTTGAATCAGGGTTATTTCCATTGCATTCACACCTCTTGTTGACCGGCATGATGCTGATCATCTTTCACCCAGTCATGCTCCCATCCCCTCCTTCTGCAGCGCGATTCTGCCCGCAAGCACACACTTGCCGCCGCGGTTTCCGCCGATCGGATTCTTTGGCACACCCAGTGAGTTCATGCACCGCGCCATCACGGCAGCGCCTCTCGCGAGACCATCATCCACGAAGACGACCTGAGTCTCAGGGTCCTCGAAGAAGTTCATATCTATGATCTCTTGTAGTATCAGGGCTGGCTTGTTTCCGGTGATTCCGGCTCTCCCTGTAATTCCGATCGCGGTCTCCTTTGTGACAATCCCGGCATCGATCGCAGTCTGTACCAGTCTTCGCACGGATATGGCAGCGAGAGGGTCCATCACGGCTGCGACCATATCGATTCCATGCTCATCGTATATCCTCTTCCCGATCTCTGCAAGTGCGGGCAGGTCGCTCCCGTCCTTCCCGACATCGCATCCGATCAGCACAACACCGATCGTCTTTGCTGCTGCTGCGTCCACAGGAACGCTGCCGTACCGTTCTCTTCCTTCAGG
>JAOQII010000006.1 GCA_026134025.1 Candidatus Syntropharchaeum sp. | reverse complement strand
ATCCGCTCAACGCTGAATTCTGCCCCTAACTGAGATGATCTTGCAAAATCAAAGACCCGCTTCATCATTGGTTCAGGACTGCATGAGGAGTAGATATGATCAAACTTTTAAGCACGCTAAAAATCGCTGATCCGAGCTTGTGAGTGATACATCTTTTCTTTCTCTTTGATTTCTATATATATAGACCGAAACAAAGTTTCATAAGTTCTTTTCCCGACTCCTTCAATGAACAAAATATCTCTAAATTTTTTTAATGGTACGTGTAAAACTATTCTTCTTGCAATATTTTTCTGTATTTTAAATTCAGTGATGAGTTCATTAAGACTTAAATTGTTCAAATAATCTGTCATATACTTTTCCACACCCTTTGGACTTTTTGCGGTATCCAAACAGATATAAAAAGGGATATCAATGCTATCAAGATAGGCTTTCATCAACTTATTAACTTCCTCCCACTTTAAACCTCCTTTGTTGGTACCGAGCTTTGGGAAAGCTATTGACTGAATTCCCATTTTTCTATAATTATCTCTAAAATAGATCAGCCCTTTTTCAATCCAATCGAGTTTAGATTTATCCCTCCAATGAATTTTTGTGGGAAAGTTTAATATCCATACATCATCGTATTTATAGATATAAGGCTCTCCGATCTTAACTTTATTATTTTGACACCGATTAACGTAATCTTCAAACATCTCTGGATATCTTAATTTGAATTCAAGCGCTAACCCAGCGCCCATCACTCCCACACAATTCACAGTGTTTACGATAGTCTGAGTACCCTCATTAAAAACGCTCTCCACTGAATAAGTAACATTTCTCATTCTCTGCCCTCGATCCTTGAAAAATAGAATCTCCTGTCAATAGCAATCTCTACGTCTCGTGGAACCGTCCCAATGATATTTATCAGTGCTTTTCGATTGTATACAACGACCCTATGAACCATTGAGAATGGTATTTTATGCGGCACAAGTACTTCGGCGCTTCTTTTCCGTTTTCCATCTTCGTATTTTATCCAATAATCTGCCCTGAGTATATCCCACGGTAACTTATCAAGTTCGCTCAGATCATCGTAAAATTTTGTCCTATTTGATGCGGCATTACCATCTGTAAAATACGTGCCATCGATAAGCAATACTTCTACATTTATGCAAAGAAAGCAAATAGGAGCTTGCCAGTCAACTCCTCCAAGCTTTAACGCATACTGCATTGGTGTCCTTTTAGCAAAGAATAAAGGAACATAAGAATGAAGATCTATGTTATCTATAATTTTATCCTCTCTTCTCTCCTGAACTTCCATATTTGAAATATCCTCATACTGCAAAGCCTTTTTATTTATTTCATTTCTGCATAGAATTCCTTTTTCAATGATTGAAGCTACGTTATTAATATGAGTCATGTGATATAATTCAAGCAGTTCATAACGTTCTCCTAAAAATGTCAAATCTGGTGTAAAATACCCACAACTTCGGCATATTGATGCGCCACACGCGAATTTAGCTTCTCTTTTTAGACATTCAAAAAGAGGATTGCCGGTTGAAGTTACAAGATCTGTTTCGTTATAATATTTACACTTACTCAATTTCTTTTGTAGGTTCTTACCATTCACCCCCACACCCCCTCCATATCCTCCAGATCAAAGACAGGCCCCTCCTTGCAGACCCTCATCCCATTTGGAAGCGCACACGCCCCACATATCCCCATCCCACACTTTATAATCCGCTCAACGCTGAATTCTGCCCCTAACTGAGATGATCTTGCAAAATCAAAGACCCGCTTCATCATTGGTTCAGGCCCACATGAGTAGATGTGATCGAACCTCCGCTTCTCGTATAGCTTATGTATAACATCAAGAGGTGTCCTCTCACCGAGCGTTATCACAAGCTCATCAAGAAGCCCATTCAAGACATCCTCAAAGATAATATCCTCTGCTCGCTCAAACCCACAGATCGCATAGACTTTTTTTCCCATCTGCCTTGCCTCGATCGCAAGATATAGAAGCGGTGCGATCCCGATCCCTCCTGATACAAGAAGAATCCGCTCACCTCTGATGCTGAACGACGTTCCAAGTGGCCCTGTTATCCCGATAAGATCCCCCACTCTGAGGTTGTGCATCGCTGCTGTTGTATCCCCGACGCGCTTGACCGTAAAACCACATAAATCGTTCTTGAAGCTTGATATGCTCAAGGGAATCTGACCAGATCCTGGAATCCATACCATCAAGTAGTTGCCAGGCCTTGGATCATTTACTCCTCGTATGAAGAACGTCTTGACAGACTCATTCTCATGCACGATGTGCTCAATTCTCTCAATCTGAATCTGCATAGGACTTAAGTTCCGCTATCCCATCTTCTATCGATCGTATCTCATCTTTTATTCCCTCAAGCGCATCAATACCTGCTCTGGTTGCCACAGCTCCCTGGGGTGATGGTTTGATCAACCCCTCCCGTTCAAGTATCCTCAGCGAGTATCTGACCTTGTGCGTGGGAAGGGCTGTAACCTCTGAGAGTTTGAGGATACCAATCGCCCCCTCCTCAGCAACGGCTCTCAAGACGATTATATGCCGCTTGAACATCTCAATCTCGGCTTTGACACGATCGTTCAGCATCAGCGACCCCAACCCTCCTTATAACATCTCCAAACTCCGAGCGCACAATCTCAGATACCCCGACAACGAGCGAGTGCGCATCCAGTTCAACAACGACACGATCATACCCGAGCCTTTTGAGCGGTACAACCTCTCTCGGACCGTTTGTAACCGCGATCGTAAAGGCGGACTCGATCGGTTTTACAGCGTTCGGGTTTCCAAGAACCACAACAACCCCATTATCATATCCCATCTCCTTCACGAGATCGTATGCAACCGCTCCGCTTATCGCATACTCATCAAGCCCACCTGATAGGTGATCTATCTCAATCCCTGCTATAGAAAACGCTTTTAAAATATTTTTTGCATACCCCCTGATTCTCGGAAGCCCAACATCAGGGTCGAGATTTGCGATATTGAGTATCTCGAATTTTTCAGGTTTAAGGGTTGCTGTTAAGGCAAGAAGCATATCTGAAAATATATACGCAAGTTCCTTCTTTGCGTTGAGAATGATTGTGAGCTTGCCGCGTGCTTTCACCTCACGTATAATCGTTTCTGCAACCTCAAACTTATCATCCCCGCGCAGGGGTGCGATGTACGGAGCAGACGCCATCCCCTGATCCTCTTCAACCCGGGTTGCTGCAAGAAGAATCTTCTCCTGCCTTAAGAATTCAGCTTTGCTGATCAAGCCCTTCCTCTCTGCTGCCTCGAGTGCCTTTATCGCACCTTTAGTATTCTCAGCATATCCTCCATGGGTCTCAACCAGGATCACGTCCATATCGAGTGTTGCATCCTCGATCGCGGCTTCCATATCTTCCCCAATGATCATGCTTGCACACGTCCCGACAACACCGATACGCCTGAATGAGAACTCGCGGTCAATATATTTCAGGATCTCAACGAGCCGCTCCCGGCCCCCAAATATAAAATCATACTCGGTCATCGATGTCGTAAAGACCCTCACACCGTCCTCCTCGAGGATTCTGCTTGTCCTGAAGTTGCACCCCGGTGGACCATGCATGAGGATTGCGTCGACGTCAAGGTCCCTCAATGTGTACATGGAAGCTGCGATCGCGCTCGGTCTCGGATGAAGCACCCCGGAGACTATCTCCATCTCCATCCCTCCATCGGTCTTCCAGCAAGGAGTATGACCCCCTTATTTTCATCTGAACGTGCTCTGACATTCTCAAGCACCTCATCATCAGTCTCCCAGGCTAAAAACGGATGCTCAAGCCCACACGCTGTAAGATCCTCCCCGATCTCACCGTATAGGTAGAATGTGACCCTGTCCCTGTAGCGATCAAGAACACCGATGATCGCCTCAAGATCGATCTGTGAACAGTTACTCCTCCTTGAACCCCCGATTAATACGATCCGATCACCTTCCATCTCCATTATCTCATCGATTCCACTTTGTAGGTTAAAAGCATCAGAAGCTGGGTTCCTATCGTCTATAACAACCCAGTCCCCGCTTTTTACAACTTCCATCCTCGATCTCACCTGGCTGAGGTTCGATACACGATTTTTTATCGCACGTTCTGATACCCCGAGCTTTGAGGCAGCCAGACAGGCAAGGCTCAGGTTTTCCTGCTGTCTTCTCCCGAATAATCTTGAATTTTCTGCTTCAATAACACCTTTCTCAATCACATCAAGACCCCTCATCGTAAACCGCTTTGCAGCCGTGGCGCTTAGCTTACCACCCGCGATTGGGTAGTCCCCTTCAAGCGATGTTAAGATGTTGAGATCCGCAGCACCTGTGAACCCGAGTGAGACCTCAAAAAGTGCGATATCAACCGTTAAACCCCTCTCTTTGGCGATCTCCATCGCATCAAGCGCGTGCGAGGGTGTGATACTCCCCCGTTCCTTTAGAAGAATTGTACCTTCACGATCTGTATAATCAAGACCAGAACTTGTCGATGATAACACTCGCAGACCTGGGGTCAGGATATACTTCAGGATCATCGCCACAGAGGTCTTACCCCTCGTACCGGTAACTTCAACGATCCTGCAACCAGTGCTATCTTTGAATGACTTCAGGATGTATCCGACCGCACGGTGATGGGAGATTACACGATCATCCCCCTCAAGGATCGGGTTCATTACCGGTGAGTGGACAGGTGATACGCAGAGATCAAAATCAGGTATCCGTGATCCCTTATCCGCACCATAGAGATCATAGAGGATGACTTCTGCACCAGGATACCCCTCGATCATCCTTCCAAGCGTTCTTCCTCCGTGTGTCAGATCAACGACGAGTGTCTTTTTCTCTGCGAACATCTTACGCAGGAAGCTCCTCTTCATCATCCGCTGCGACCTTCTTGATCGCTTCGGACTCTTCAAGCTTACTCTCTCGTGATTTATCCTGCAGGATACCATCAACAAGTATTATAAGCTCCGCGGCTTCAAGAGCGCCATGTATCATCTGCCGTTTAACAACAAAAGGATCTATCACGCCGTGTTTTAGTGTATCATCGATATATGCCAGATCCTCTGCGATATAAAGCCCCATCGCTGGGTTCTTTTCGTGTAATCGCCTGAGTTCGGTTAATATCTCGACCTGATCAAGCCCTGCGTTCGTTGCAAGCGCTTTTGGAATCGTCTCAAGCGATCTGGCAAACGCCTCTATCGCAAACTGCCTCTTTGATCTTACCGTAACCGCCCATGCTCTTATCTGTTTTGCAAGTTCAATCTCGATCGCGCCACCACCTGGAACTGCCCGCATATCATCCAGCGTCTTCGCGAGGCTTGAGATGGCGGTGTGTACGATCCGCTTGTACTCATCCGCAAGCTGCTTTGACCCCCCCCTCACGATCAGCGTTGAAGAACCATTTTTGCAGCCATCGATGATGATCATATCCTCTTCAGCCATCCGCCGCTCTTCGACAAGTTCAGCCTCGCCGAGATCGTCGGGTGAGATCGAGAAAATATCGTTGACAAACTTTGCGCCTGTTGCCCTTGCCAGGTGGCGCAGATCATGATACTCAGGGTAATGATGCGTTATAAATACCCCTTTCTGGGTGAGCATTCCCTGCGCCCTGACGTCTATACTACCCATCGAGATCACAACATTCGCACCCACATGGATGAGACGATTGACCATCGCTCGTAGAAGTTCCTCTTCCTCATGAAAACACCGAGATAATTCCTTCGAATCCTTGAACCGCATCCCGCTGACCATCTCTCCCATGTTGATCTCAAGCGGCTTCTCGAGTATGGCTATCTTTGCCCCCTCAACCCGCTTCTTTGAACTTGGAAGCGCCCAGCCAAAGAGGGTTGAACCCTTAACCACGAATGAATCATCGATTCCTCCTCCTTCGATCGCATGAATCGCGATACGATCGAGATCAACCTCTCCAAACTGCTCTTTAATCCCAGAGACCATCTCCACGATCTTCTTACTGATCCAATCGCCTTTATAATCCTTGAGCGATGTGTTTACAACCTTGATAAGATCATCTCTTGGTATAGGGGCTGCAAGCTCATTCAGGATCTCTTCAGCGCGCTCTGCTGCCATCCTGTATCCTTCTATGATGGTTATCGGGCTTAAACCCTCGTCTATGAGTGTGTTTGCCCGTGAAATCAACTCTCCTGCGAGTATTATCGTTGATGTGTTGCCGTCCCCCACCTCTCTATCCTGTGCATCGAGAAGCTCAACCATGAGCTTTGCGGCAGGATGTTCGAGCATAAGCCCTGTAATCAGTGAATGGGCGTCCCTGCTTATGAAAAGCGGTCTCGCCTCCTCTGAAAGCAACTTGAATAAGCCTTTCGGTCCAAGCTGTGATGAGAAGCTCTTTGCGATGAGGGTTGCTGCAACCATACAGCTCTCACGTGCAGTTTCACCGCTCAACCGCTCCTTCTTTATATCGACATTCAGGAGTGAGTCGAGCTTGAGTTCCTCTTTCATTTATTTCTCACCATTCTTCTTTTTTAGTTCTGACTCGATCCTTGATTCAAAGACCATTCCCGTTATGATCGATTCAGATCGAAGGAGGATGTCTGCGGTCTCAAAAGCGCCTTTGTATATCGATTCCTTGATCGAGAGTGGTTCGATGATCCCGGCCTCTTTCATATCCCGTATCTGTCTGCTATTGGCATCAAAGCCGTAATTACTCCCATTCTCATTCTGTTCACGCCTCAAATCCATGATCAGCTTTATCTGATCCAGTCCACTGTTTCTAACGAGCGTACGGGGTATCCCTTCAAGCGCGGTTGCAAAAGCCTCTACAGCAAGCTGGCGCTTATCACCCAAAGCGAGGGCATCTTTCTTGAGACGGGCTGCGATGTAAACCTCACATGCCCCGCCTGCAGGGAGTATTCCTCCATCGTTCAGGGCGCTTGATGTAGAGTGAACGGCATCCTTCATCGCTCGTTCAACCTCAGAGAGTACGTGATGAGCTCCACCTCTGAGCAGGATCGTGACAGTCCCTGCAGCCTCGTTTTCGATAAAGATCAGGGTCTCTTTATTGGGATATTTCTTCACCTCAACCAAATTTGCAGATCCGAGATCATTTGAGCTTATCGTATCGAGATCAGATATTATATTCGCACCGACCGCACGTGATAGCCGCTTGAGATCATCCCTGGATGGAATTCCCTGAACGCCAATGATCCCTGCATCTGCCATCCATCTTCCAACCCTTGGGTCGATCAGCTTCCTCGATATGACACAATCGGCGCCCACATTTTTGAGTTTTGAAAACATACGCATAAGGATGCCTTTCTCCTCTTCCCTGTGAATTTTCAGCCCTTCAATATCTTTTATCTCAATTTCATAGAGTGGATTGTCTCCAAAAATCCCTGCATAGCGTTTCACCGTTAACGGGAGATCTATAACAGCGATTTTCGCTGCTTCCATCCGTTCTGGCATCGATTCATTGAGCATCGACTTTTCAATGATAAATCCATGAAAGAGCGTTGAGTTAAAGACACCTGTGCCTTTTCGTTTCACCACATGAATATCCTTTGGATCTGCCCGCGTCCTGCCTCCGTCTGAAACTTTCATAACGGCATCAACGACCATTCTTGAGAGCGGTTCCTTCGATACGGTCGCATATTTTGTATCAAGGGCGGTCATCGCAACCCTGAAAAGATCCTCGCTCGTTGCAGGTGATGCAAGTTCTCTCGCATGTATAAGCGCACGTTTCAGGGCAAATTTGTAACCAGCTGCGACCGTGTTTGGATGAAGGCCAATTGATATGAGCTTCTCAGCCTCCCTCAGGAGATTTCCTGCAAGAACAACTGTTGATGTCGTCCCATCTCCGAGATCGTAGTCCTGTGTCTTTGATAACTCGACCATGAGCCGTGCAACAGGATGCTTCGCCTTGAACTGCATGAGATCGAAGCGCTGGAGGATCGTCTCACCATCACTTGTTATGATATACGCCCACCGATCCTGCTCAACGATCAGCTTGTGCAGGCTCTGAGGTCCGAGCGTTGATGCCATAAAGTCTGAGAACTCCTTCGCGACCGCGAAGATACTCGCCTGAATCTCTTCGCCATCGGTCTTCTCTGCCTCACCCTGAAGGATGTCGAGTGGCATCTTTGGATTTGTGAGCATGCAAGATTATTCATCTTAAGCTTCTATTAAATCTTACCTTTACCATGGCACATCCTTCTTACCTATGACGTATCCAATCACATTTGCCAGGATGTGAACAAGTGGCGTGAGGATGAGGAGTGTGATGATGACAGGGAGGGTGAAGTGCTCACTGAACCAGGTCTGTGCAAATAACCACAGAAAGAACAATGCACCAATTAGAAAGTCGAGTTGATCGAGTGGAAAGAAGTGCGCCCCACGCTCCATGCCGATTCGCCGTTTGATCGCGCTCTCGACCAAATCCCCAAGAAGTGCGCCTGTCGACAGGAGGATTAAAACAGCAAATGGAAAGGTTGGAGTGGCGATTAAAGGTGCAATCTGGTTCTGCACAAGCCCAATCAATACCCCCAAAGCTATGCCAGCTACAAAACCACGGTACGTTTTACCATCCCCGAGGAGGCGTTTGCCACCGATTGTCAGTCCATGATCGAGGGGTTTTCCACCACCGAAAATTACAGGTGATGCGTTCGCAACGTATGCTGGCAGGATCAACCATAGGGATACAAGTACCGTTGAGATGAGCGATTCGAGCATGAATAGATAAAGGAAAGGAGTTGTTTAAAGCTTTGTTTCTCATCGATGAATTAACGCATCCCGTCATATAACCGAAAAAGTTGTTTGATCTGGCGATACTAATATTAAGTAATATTTTGGTATTTTAAATTTTTATATGTTAGTTTTTGTAAGTTAACGCAATTTCCCGGATCAAATTTTTAATGAATGCAAAATAAGCCCTTACCTCCTTTTTTATCAGATTATATTCCTTTTTATGCGTTTTTTATCGTGCGATCTGGAGTGGAAATAAAGGGGTCTCAACCAAAAGCTATTTAGATAGGATATGTGATGGTAGAAGTGAGGCGGAAAGAATGGAAGCAGAGATGTTGGGTGCGATCTTTACAGGACTTCTGGAAGTGAAACCTGTATTCAAAGATAAAGAAGTTTTGAGATCTACCTACACCCCAGACCACCTCCCCCATCGTGAAGATCAGATAAAAGCAATGGCATATATCCTTGTCTCAGCTTTGCGAGGTGAGACGCCATCGAATATCATGATATATGGGAAGACAGGTACAGGAAAGACGGCATGCGCAAATTTTGTTGGACGGCAACTTGAGCAGGTCGCTGCAGAACAGGGATATAAATGCTCGGTTGTTTATATAAATGGGGGCATCATAGATACACAATATCGTATCATCGCCTATCTTGCCCGTCTATTCGATAAAGATGTCCCGATGACCGGGTGGCCAACCGATCAGGTCTATGCAGAGTTCAAAGCAACGATCGATGAAAACGAGCAGATCATAATCGTGATCCTTGATGAGATCGACAGACTCGTGAAAAAGGGGGACGAGGTCTTATACAACCTGCTGAGAATCAATTCTGATCTAAAACGTGCAAAGATCAGCATAATCGGGATCTCGAATAACCTTCAGTTCAGGGAGTTTCTCGATCCGCGTATAAAGTCATCACTCGGCGAGGAGGAGCTTCTCTTTCCACCGTACGATGCTACACAGCTTGTAGATATTCTGGGCGAGCGGGCAGAGATTGGGTTTGAACAGGGCGTTCTCGGGGACTCGGTGATACCTCTCTGTGCGGCATTTGCAGCGAATGAACATGGGGATGCACGACGTGCACTCGATCTGCTGAGAGTTGCGGGTGAGATCGCAGAACGATCTGGTAAGGCAAATGTGGAGGAGGAACATGTACGGCAGGCACAGACAAAGATCGAGTCTGACAGGATAAAGGAAATTCTTGCGACGCTCCCAACCCATTCGAAACTCGTACTCTACAGCGTGATGTCAACAGGCGGAAAACCACACCTTACAACAGGCGAGGTCTATCGTGCGTACCTGAATTGCTGTAGAGCTACAGGTATGAGCCCCCTAACCCAGCGGAGGGTGACGGATCTCATCTCAGAACTTGATATGCTCGGGATTATCTCGACGAAGATCGTGAACAAGGGAAGGTATGGAAGAACAAAGGAGATCTCGATGATGGTCCCACAGAATGTGGTAAGATCGATCATCACATCTGATCTGCGGCTCAAGGTACTTGATAGCTATACACAATCACGCCAGCGGACGTTGGGTGAGGAGTGGGATGTATAGCTACTATGGTTACGCCCTCTGGGTTGCTTTAACATTATTTATAATCTCTTTCTTATATTCAGGACATGATACAAGAGGTCAGGCCATCATTGCAGGGTTTGGCTGGATCGTTTTCTCGATTCACTGGTTCATGCAGCCATCCAAATATATCGAGGGTCTCGATCCGTTCAATGCATTTCTGACATTCGCAATGGCGATATTCTGCTTATGTTTAGCATTCTCATTCATGACAGTGCATAAGGAGTCGTTATTACTTTTAACCCGTGTAACCACGATTGCATGTATCTTTTACTTCCCATTTGCAGAAATCCCAGCCCTCCACGATGCCTTAATCTCGCTGAACACGCACACCATCACCGACATTGCAAGGACGGTCTTCGGGGTCAGGATGATCCTTGATGATCCCTATATCTACTTTAACGATCACCATGTTCGGTTGATACTCGGGTGTACGGCGATCGAGTCGATGGCGTTATTCATCGGGGTTATATTCGGTATCAGGGCACCACCTGAACGGAAGGTTGCGGCTTTTCTCGTATCGATACCTGTGATATTCGCGCTCAATATCATCAGAAATATCTTTGTCATTGTGGCGTATGGGAATGGGTGGTTTGACGGCTGGTTCGGACTTGGTAGCTTCTATGTTGCCCACAACATCCTTGCAAAGATTGGATCAACAATCGCGCTCATCATAATCGCTTATTTTGTATTGAAGATCCTACCAGAGTTACTTAATCTGATTGAGAATGCGTGGAGTGATCTGCGATCGATCGTTCTTTAGATCATGGATTTCATACCAATTATTCCACATATAGCTGATACACCTCCACCACATCCTTTTTAAATACTGAGATTGATATAATTAAAAAGGGGCAAAAGCATGTCTTACGATATTGTTGAAAGGTATAAACAGAACCCTATTATCACGCTTATTGACATACCGTTTCCATGCAATACCGTTTTTAATGCGGGCGCCACGATGTACAAAGATAAGTATATTCTCCTCTTGCGGGTTGAGACGTTATCGGGCAGATCTGTATTTGTGCTGGCTGAAAGCCATGATGGCATTCATTTTTCAATACAAAAAAAGCCAGTTATGTTTCCATCAAATGAAGAACCCTACAAAACGTACGAGAAGCGGGGGATAGAAGATCCAAGAATAACGAAGATCGATGATACATATTATATCGTATATACAGCATATTCAGAGCACAGTCCAAGACTGGCGATAGCAAAAACAAAGGATTTTGTCAAATTTGAAAGAATGGGACTCATATCCGAGCCTGATAATAAGGATGCCGCGCTATTTCCTGAGAAGTTCAATGGATACTTTGTGCGCCTGGATCGCCCGGTTACAAGCAGTCGTGCTAACATGTGGATCTCATATTCCAAGGATCTGATCTACTGGGGGAATGCCAAGGCCGTGATGACGACCAGACCTGGCTACTGGGATGGAGACAGACTGGGGGCCGGTGCCACTCCTTTTAGAACAACGAAGGGATGGCTGGAGATCTACCATGGTGTCAAAAATACCGCAAGTGGAAGCATATATCGGCTGGGGTGTGCACTCTTTGACCTGAATGATCCATCAAAATTAATAGGTCGTTCATCGAGACCGATTTTATCGCCATTTGAATTTTATGAAAGAGTGGGTGATGTTTCCAATGTTGTATTTACATGCGGTGTTATAGTGAACTATGATAAAGATGAAGAAGGAAATATTGACTATGATAGGGGCGTGGTTAATATATATTATGGTGCTGCAGATACCAGTATCTGCCTTGGATGGGTTAGAATAGAAGACTTACTTAGATCTGTAGGTCGGGAAGATTGATATGAGGATATGCTTTGTTTCTACATACCCCCCAATAGAATGTGGAATCGCCACATATTGCAGTAATCTGGTAGAGCCACTAAGAGCAGAATCGAATGAGATATATGTGGTATCCCAGCATGGTTGCAGAGGTGAGAACGTCTTTGGAACATTCAACAGCAGTGATCCGGATCTTGCTGATAGAATATTCAATGTGCTGACCAGGTTTACGCCGGATGTTGTCCATATTCAGCATGAATTCGGTCTCTATGGTCCAAGATTCGGGGTGAACATCATCCCTCTTCTATACAGCTTGCGAATAGGAGGAGTACCGGTCGTTACAACCATTCATACCATCTACAGAGATATTCCCAGGGAACACAAAATAATCTTGGATCCTCTGATAAGGGGAAGCGACGCTGTTATTGTGCATGAGGAGTATCAGCGGGAGGTTATAAGGTCAACGTTTGATAATTATGAACCTATCTTTGTCATCCCACATGGGGTAAGAGACCTTGAACCAGTTAAAGATGCAAAGGACATCCTGGGTTTATCGGGGAAGAAAGTCGTCCTGCTCCCAGGATATTTCAGACCAACCAAAGGATTTTCAAGGATCGTTAAGATATTCCCCGAGATTGTAAAGCGAGTTCCTGAAGCCACACTTGTAGTTGCCAGTAAGATGAGGATGGTGGAGTATAGTGAAGAGAGAAATAATTTCTTTGATGAGATAGACCGCTCGCCTGTGAGAGATAACATTAAGGTTTTTTGTGGTCAATTTCCTCAAAAAACATTCGATACAATAATCTCAGCAGCAGATGTCGTGCCATTTCCTTATACTGCTGGAGCTCAGAGTGGCATGCTGACACAGGTCATGGCATTTAAGAAACCTTTTGTAGCATCTGACCTCGATTCGTTTAAGAACATAGCTGAGAAGAGCGGAGGTGGAATTATTGCTACAAGCGATGATGAATATATCGATTCGATATCTCGTATACTCGAAGATGATAAATATGCTGCATATCTTTCCAGTAACATAAGGAAGTATGTTAAAAGTAATCTAAGATGGGATATTATAGCCAGGAAGCATATGGATGTATATCATAGTGTCTATGAAGCTCCTTGCAGAAATGCTGAGTATGTGTATATTCCCTGAAGAGGGCAGGTAGGGTTGAAGGATTATCAACTCCACCTTTATTTTACAGAGATCTACCGCTCTATCAGCTCAAATTTTTCATCATTATTCATCCTATCTTCTGGATTCGGTGGATAGTAACCCGCATTCCTGACGATTTCCACTCCCTCATCGCTCAGTTCAAATTTCAGGAAGCTGTAAGCGATGCTATCCACCTCTGGCATACCGTTTGTGTACTGATAGAGCGGACGGGTCAGAGGGTATGTTCCATCTTCAACAGCCTGCTCATCAAGCGGAGAGACATACCCAGTTCCATCACGCGTCGCGAGAGCGATTGTTTTAATCTCATCTGTGAGGTACCCAATTCCGACATACCCAATTCCTCCACGATCAACCTTGACACCGTCAACGACCGCCTTGTTACCTTCCATGTTGAGCATATTCGGGGAGTAATCCGCCTTTACAACATGATCGCGCATAAAGACGTAGGTTCCTGATGTACTCTGCCGCCCGTAAAGTGTGATCTTGAGATCGTCTCCGCCAACCTCCTTCCAGTTCGTGATCTCCCCACGATATATCGCACCAACCTCCTCAAGCGTCAGTTTTTCCACTGGGTTGGAGGGGTTAACGATGATTGATAGTCCGTCTCTTGCAATTATAAACTCACAAGGCTCAATACCATTTACAGACGCCATTTTTATCTCCTCCTCTTTGATTTGCCTGGAGGAGTCTGCAATATCTACCTCTCCATTTATGAGTGCTGCAATTCCTGTACCACTCCCTCCGCCTGTTACGCTTATATCAGCATAGGGGTGCTCATTCATATACACCTCTGCCATATCTGAAACAAGCTGTACAAGTGTATCAGAACCTTTGATTTCAAGCACGTCAGAGGAAGATGTATTCCGATCTCCCATGCAACCTGCCATGCCAGCCGATACCACGACTACCAGAAGCACAGAAAGCACTCTCATCACATTATTCAACAAATCTCTCATTATACTCACCACTTGGAGTAATAGAATTATGAGATATATGTCTTATCGACATAGAATATACTTATATATATAACCACAATATGTCTATATAGTTATGGAGATCAGAAAGGTACAGGTTACAGGTGGGTCATCCTATATTATTTCACTCCCAAAGACGTGGATCGATTCACTTAACATAAAGAAGAACGATCCACTCGGTATTATAACAAAACAGGACGGGACGCTTATTATAACCCCATCCATCATCGAGGATGAAGGCCAGAAGCTCAAACTATTCATGATCGATGCAACATACGAGCCAGATCTTCTCTTCCGTTCAC
Organism: Candidatus Syntropharchaeum sp.; assembly: GCA_026134025.1. GTDB lineage: Archaea > Halobacteriota > Syntropharchaeia > Syntropharchaeales > Syntropharchaeaceae > Syntropharchaeum. The sequence goes on along the minus strand of JAOQII010000006.1, from coordinate 46,187 downwards.
TCATCGGAGCTTACATAGCAGGTTACAAGATGATCAAGGTTGTATCACAGGACGATATGCCTGCCTCCCTGCGAAGAGCAGTGAAAGGGTTCTGCCAGATAACGATAGGCCCTGAGGTGATAGAGGAGACGGCAAGCACGATAATAACGAAGGATCTTTTAAATCCATCAGAGATGCCATTTGAGAGAACGATCCAGCGGATGTTTATCATCGTAAAAAGCATGTACATGGATGTGATAAGCGCTTTTGTTGATAGAAATCTATCACTCGCAGAAGATGTGATCAAGAACGATAATGAGATCGACAGGCTACACTGGCTTGTTATGAGACAGGCAAACCTTATATCACAGGATATCAAAGTTGCAGAGAAGATGAAAACAACGCTCTGGAGCGCTTCGCACTACACGAAGATAGGTAAGCTCTTCGAGCGTATAGCAGATCATACGTGCAGGATGGCGAAAAACGTAATAGATCTCGGCGATGAAAAGATCAATCAGGGAATTTTATTGGGGATCGTTGATGCGAGCGATCATGCAATTGATATACTTACAGCGAGCGTTGATGCGTTCTCTGATAAAAAGATCGAGGCTTCAAATGATGTCATCGAGAGAGAAAAAGATCTGATCGAAGAATGTGAGAAGGTTACAGATCAGATACTGGAGAAGCAGAGCAGGATTGCACTACCTCTAAACAGCATCGTTGAGAGTATTCGCAGGATCGGAGAGTATTCCACAGACCTGTCAGAGTATGTGATCGATTATATAATTGGGGAGGAGATTGTAAGTTAGTTATAATTGCATGGAGAAACGATCACAGACCATTTTAATTCTCTGTTACGAATGCCGTAATAAACTTTTTATGGATTTTAGACCGGATAAGATCCTATCCTGCGCGATAGATCCGATCGAGACGAGTACAGGTGTGAAGAATGCAGCATAGATGAGTCCAATGGCTGCGATTATACCAAACTGCTGTACTGGAATGAGATCAACGGTTATGAGCGATAGGAATCCGAACATCGTGGTGCAGGTTGATATCACGACCGCCTCGCCCACATTGAGCGTTGTTATGTGCAGTGCCTCCCGCACATCAGACCCCTTCTCCCGCTCTTCTCTTAATCTGGCGATAAAATGCACGGCATAGTCTGTACCGAGCCCGACAAGGATCGTTGCGATTATGACGGTTAAAGGGGTGTATGGAATTCCCATAAGTCCCATTATCCCGATGGTATAGATTATCGCAAAAAGCACAGGTGAGAATGCAAGTAATATCCTGAACAGACTTCTGAAGAATGTAAAAAGGATCGCAAGGACGGCGATAATGCTTATCATGGTTGTTTTACCCCTTGTCTCTTCCATCATACTTTCCATCTGGGCAAATAATGTTGAAAAGCTTGCATGCTCAAATGTCGCATCAGCCGGTGTCTCAACATAGAGTATTGCATCATCAATCTGCCGGACAAGATCTTCATCGATCTCGGTATCGGTCTTTATGATGAGGAGCGATGCTGTATAGTCGTGATTGACAAACTTCTCCCTGGTTTCTGCTGGTACTGATGCAATCAGATCTTCAAGCTCAGGTTTGGAATCCGGTATTACACCGATGACGTTGTTGATCCCCATGACCTCAACAACACCTGGGACCTCTTCCACACTCTCCTCGATCTCTACCATCGCGTGCAGAATCTCAGGCGTTCTGATGTCATCTGCTCTGACGAGGATCGTTGAATACTCATAATCTGTGAACTCATCATCCACGATCCGCCATGCAACCATCGTGGGATCATCCTCGGGCATCCACATATCCTGATCACTCTCACTTGTAAGCGCGCTAATCCCCATTGCGATCGGGATGAGTGTTATTCCAATGATGATGACAGCACCCATGGTTCGTTTTATCGAGAAATCAGAGATTTTTTCCATTGTCTTTGGGATAATGCGCTCCACTCCAAGCATATTTGAAAAGTTGGAGATATTCATCTGTTTTACACCAATGTGTTCTTCAAGAAGCAGGAGTGACGGCATAAAGAGAAATATCGCAAGTGCAGAGAATGAGATTGCGATAAAAGACATAATTCCGTACTCAACAACCATCCTGATCGGTGACATCGCCATCGAGGAGAATGCTGCCATCGTTGTAAGCCCTGTCACGAGTGTGTTTCGCCCGATCATCATGCACGCTTTGTTCAGCGCCCGATCGTTACCCTTAGCAACCTCTTCATGATAGCGGTGTATGAGATGTATTCCATAATCAACGCCGAGTCCCAGCGTGACCGTTCCAAACATTGCTGTCAGGAAGTTCAGTGGAATCCTGATTGTATGCATCAATCCGAAGCTTGCAAGAACCGCGATTGAGACCGGAATTAAAATTACAAATGGTGTTGTGATCCGTTTGAATATAAGTAACAGGACAAAAAAGATCGCTGCAAAACCAACCATGAGCGAACTTCTGAGTCCATATCTTATCGATTTGTCCCATGCGTAACCCCATGTCAGAAGTCCTGTTATCGTAACATCAGACCCTCCAACCTTATCCACCTTATCGACCGTTTTCTGGAATGTCTCAACAAGCACAGCGTCTTCTGGTACCTCCTTCGCATCAAGTTCTACTGTAACAAGCGAGTATTTGAGTTCTTTATCGATGTACAGACCTCGATACTCAAGTGGACTCGATAGGATCTCTTCCTTTGAACTTCCAAGATCGAGAACGCTCTTAACCTCCTGGACACCCTCGATACCAGAGACCGCCTCGACGAGATCCCGGGTCATCGTGAGCATGTCCTCCTCAAGCACCGTCCTGGCATTTATCCGATCCACCTCGATCAGTATCAGTATCGTTGCAGTCCCTGGAAACTCCGACTGTATGTATCTGATCTCTTCCATGTATCTTGTCTCTGGATAGAAGAAGCCGTAATAGTCGGTATCGATCTCAGCCTCACTCGCGCCCACGTATGAGATGGCTGCTGTGATGAGTGCTGCTATGATGATCACAGCGTAGTATCGCTTCGATATATCAGCCCAGTGGTCGAGTGCACTCTGAATCATCTAAAACTCGCTCATTTTTTCTTCCTTGATAATGCAAAGAGAACCGCACCGAGTGCGATGATAATAGCTGCTGCTATGATGAGCAAAGAAAGACCGGATGTTTCCGTAACGTCTTCTCCTGATGCAACCACAAGCGCAAACGACTTTGTCATCTCAATCCGATCGTCACCGTCTGTCCAGATGATCTTTATGTCAGTCTCATAATTATCAGGAATCGTGTCACGGTCTGCCTCAAGCTCAAAGGTTGCGATCTTCACTTCACCAACGGCTATATCACCAAGGTAGTCGGTCTTTGCGCCTGTGAAGTAAGATTTGGTCTTTAAGATCGCTTTCACTGATTCTGCATCTTTGTTGCCAGTGTTTTCGATCGGTAGGTTCATCCTGAAGGTTGTGCCCTTTGTAATCACAGGAGGCGAGGTTGTGGGTGTCCCTACCTTAAAGTCTGCCTGCGGGCTTATCCTGAGGTTGATCGTGGTATTTATCCTGAAGGGGTTGTACTCATCATCGATGTAATCTATCGTGAGTGGGATTGAGTATACGCCTGCTGCTGCTCCATCCACAACGTCAAGCGCAAATGAGAAGCTGTGACTTGAACGAGATGCAATCAGCTCGGTAAAGTCTGTTCTCGATCCTGAGTAAGCTTCAAGAAATGGCGATGCCGGGTCGATCGTTACGGTGACCGATCTCGCATCCTTGCTTCCAGCATTCTCCACCAAAACGGTTATATTATTATTTTCACTATCCTCTCGAAGCTCAAGCGGGCTTGTTGAGATATCTGCAACATCGAGCAATATCTCACCCTCAACATCAAAGACTATTGTAAGCGTTGTTGGAGTCATCGCAGAGGTCACATAACCTGTTGTGGCTGTGTAGTAATACTCATCGAAGCTTGCAGTTATCGGGATAGAATACGCCCCTGGATCAATCCCATCTTCCACCCTGACCATGATCCTGATGCTGGTACCAGACCACGCGTTGATCGAATTGATATATATTGTTGAGGTTCCGATTACAGAAATATAATCACTGCTCTGAAAGTTCAAGGTGATGTGCCTCGCATCCCGACTCCCATCGTTCTTTACGGTGAGTGTGATCTCCCTCGTCTCGCCAGGAGCTAAATTTGTTGGCGTTATATCAGATATTACGATATTGGCATTTGTTCCTGCAAGTACGGGTTGAGTTGCGGTCAGGATTAAGATCGCTAACGAGATGATGAATATAAATTTCATGGCATCACACTAAATAGCATCCGCCATATATAAAAGTTGGTAAATTTTAAACCCTAACTCCCATCACTTCAGGGAATAGATCATCTGAAATTACCTCACGCTCACTTTATTGAGTTTACCATGATAGGTTGATCTCTTCCACGTTTTTTCGATTCTCTATCCCGCACTCGTAGCGAGTACAAAGGCCAAAAAAATCTGATACGAAGCATACGCTTGATAAAAATACCTTCACACAACCCGCTCGATGATCGCAAGCGCTCGCTTTATATCAGACCTTGATGCTGCATACGATAACCTTACATAACCCTTCCCATACGCACCAAACGATGATCCAGGCGTTGTCACAACCCCGTTCTCAAGAAGCTTTCTCACAAACCCTTCTTCATCATCGACCTCGATGAATACATAGAACGCACCTTCAGGGATCGGGAACTTGAAACCGAGCTTAGCCAGCCCCTTGATCAAAAGATCTCTTCGTGCCCTGAACTCATCACGCATCGTGTGCACGCATCTTTGATCCGCGGTAAGCGCTTCAAGTGCTGCAAATTGCGAGATTGAACTTGCACATGCCTGGACATACTGATGAACCTTCAACATCTCTTCAACATAATTGGCAGGTGCTCCCAGATACCCTAACCTCCATCCTGTCATCGCATAGGTCTTTGAGACCGCGTTGATCGTTACAACATCTTCATAAAAGCTTGCAGGGCTTACATGCTCCCCTTCATAGATTAACTCCTCATATACCTCGTCAGAGATTATCACAAGCCCATGGTCTTTGGCGATCTCGGTGTAAGCCTTTATATCCTTACGGCTCTGAACCTTTCCAGTTGGGTTGGACGGCGAATTGAGTATCAGTACACGATCCTGGGGTTCTATCCTCTCAAGGAGTGTATCAGGATTAAGACGGAAGTTTTCATCGTGCTTCAAATGCTTCGGGATGCCGCCAGCAATTCTTGTGAGCGTGAAGTAGGATACAAAACCTGGGTCAGGGATGATAACGCCATCACCCTCATCGATGAGTGCCTCAAGCGCGATGTGAAGTGCCTCACTCGCACCAGATGTTACGATTATATCCTCGATTCCCACCTCAAATCCGTTCTTCTCCGAAAAACGCCTTTTTATAGCTTCTCTAAGCTCAAATATACCCTTCCCATGCGTGTAGCCTGTAAATCCTGCATCGATCGCACGTTTTGCAGCCTCTTTGATGTGAGAGGGTGTGTCAAAGTCGGGCTGTCCAAGTCCTAAGTTTATCGCATCAGATCCTGCAGCCTCAAATAGCTTTCTTATCCCTGAAAGGTCAATTTCTGCGAGCCTATCTGCAAACTTCACCATATCAAGAACTCCTACACCCTTCCACGAAGAAGAAGATCGAGTTTTGAGCGGATCTCATCTGGTATCGCATCACGTGCTGTCACGATCGCGTTATCCAGGGCATGACGACATTCACAGTCCTCATCGAGTGGTATTCTTGGAATTGCTTCCTTCAGGATCTCCTTAACCGTCTCCTCATTCTTGATCACGTTCTTGATCACGGTCTCGATCGTGACATCCTCCTCAGCTTCATGCCAGACGTCGTAGTCTGTAACGGTCGCAATCGTTGCGTAGCAGATCTCAGCCTCCCTTGCAAGTTTCGCCTCAGGGAGTGCGGTCATCCCGATGATATCAAAACCACAAGACCGATAGAAGAGCGACTCAGCCTTGGTTGAGAACTGCGGGCCTTCCATGCAGACGTAAGTCCCCCTGTGAGTCCGCTTTTTCATACCTGATGCGATCTCTAAAAGCAGGTTTGATAAAGCCTCACAGAAGGGATCTTTGAATCCTATGTGGCAAACAATCCCTCCTTCAAAGAATGTCGAAGCTCTTGTCCTGGTTCTATCAAAGATCTGATCCGGAATTACGACATCCAACGGTCTTAGCTCCTCTTTGAGGCTTCCGACAGCCGAAGGCGAGATGATGTGTGTGACACCGAGTGACTTCATCGCATAGATGTTTGCACGTGCAGGAATCTCGCCTGGTGCGATCCTGTGCCCCTGCCCATGCCTTGCAAGAAATGCCACGCCCCTTCCCTCAAACGCTCCGAGCACGATCTTATCAGATGGCTTACCAAAAGGCGTATCAACCTCGATCTCATGCACATTCTCGAATATCGACTGATCATAGAGGCCGCTTCCACCGATGATCCCAATCTCAGCTTTCTCTTGCATAATCATACCAAATTTGAAGTTATTAAAACTGTTTATCTTTTCCCTTCTATACCAGCGAAAAGAGTAGACCGAGCATAACTACCAGAAATATCGATTCGAAGTTTCCCTTACCACCTATACTGAATATCGGACTTCCAACCTCGATATCTATCGCGAAGATCTTTGTTAAAAGCCCGAGTTCAATCCCGATGATCCCTGATACGAGCATGCCGGTTGTAACATCTGATGGTGTAACGATCATAGCGAGCGGGAGTGCGAGTAGTCCTGTAGGAGATGGTGTTATAATCCCAACGCCTGGCTCAATTATGGTAAGGAGGTTTGTAGCAGTGATCATGATGATCGTGATTATGACAAGTTCCTCGATTGCGAGCTCTGAGATTATGGCGATGTAGAGTGCGAATATTAGCGGCAGGATGAACCCACCGAGATTGAGTGTGATCACAGCGTCATAAAGCCCCCCCTCATCCCCCTCGATCTCTTCTCTCGAGACCGAGTAAAGCCTCTCACGTGTCTGAATCTCGCTATCTGTATACCTGGGTTTTTTCATTTTTTTACTGATGATCGGGATCTCAATTATGCTTAAAAGCAGGAATAGCAGTGAGATTGCAACGAAAGTGAGTGGAGCTAAGCTAAATTCATATGCTGACGGTTCTATACGATATGCGAGCAGGAATATTGGAACAAGAAGGAATACAAAGAACAGCATCATCCTCAAATCTGGATATCGAACGATTCCCCTCATCATTTAGCTCCAGCACTCTTTAATCTCTTTTTTAAATTCTTTATATATAAAGTTTCGTATGGTTATCGCTAACTAAAAATAAGCTTTTAGATTCGCCCTTCGATTCGTTTGATATCCACTACGGCTTGCAAGCCTGTTCAAGCCCGCAAATAGAACCTCAACCATTGAGGCTGTGTTATAAACGGGTGATACTTCTACCCCCATCACCTCAAGCTCCTTAACAAATTCTCTTGCAGAATACGTCCCGCTTCGCCATGATGCAAGGTTCTCATCCACGAAAATTGGGACATAGAGTACGCTGACACCATCTCTTACGATCTGTCTGAAGTGCCTGAGGGTGCGTTCCTGAACGAGCGAGTCAGCTCTGATCTGTTGATCCCTGTTAGCGCCACCCTGGATCTCGGTCTCAGAGAGGTAGGGAAGCCCTGGCGCCTTCAGCCCACTCTCAACTACGCCATCTGTTATCACAATGAGTGCCCTGGTCCCTTCACGCTTCGTCCAGCGCCTCCTTATAATCTTCTCAAGCGCTAAATCCATCCTGCTTCCCCCCATCCCGTTCGATGTGATAATATCCCTGTAGATCCGCTCTCGCCGCTCGAATGGTCCCACAGCTTTATTGGCAAATAATATCACCTCGACATCGAGTTTGCGATCCAGCCCCTGCAGAAAAGCAAGTGTTGCGATCTTTGCTGCGATCTGCGGGCTTGTTTCCTCATCCACGTCGCGATTGAATCGCCTGTTTCTCCACCATCCAGTCATCGAGTTCGAGGTATCGAGAAGCACCATCCAGGAGATCTTCCTTGCGATCGTGATCTTTGATCTGGCAATAACATTATCCATACTCCTACCGCGAGAGGCAAATTCAATAATCGTCCTGCCATAGGCGATCGTTCCTGACCCTTGAAAGGTGTTATAGACCATTCGTGTCTCTCTCGGAACGAGATATGATGATGCGGATATCATGCGGTTACCGATTCTTCTGCACTCATTCTGAAACCGCTGGAAAGATACAGGATCGCTGGGGTTATCCATGCAAGATAGGCACAACTTTTCAAGATCGAGGGATAAATCTTCTGCCATAGACTCACACTCAAAGATCTGCTGCCAGACGGAGAGCAAGCTCGTTTACAAGCTGGATCGATACCTGATCTGTCTCATCGGCGATGACGATTCCCTGATGAAAAGCTGCATCTGCAAAAGCGGTTCTATCGTCTATCCCCTCTTTCATCAGAAGCTCACAGTACCTCGCCATCTTGATCACACCATCGGTTGAAAGTCCTTGCGGTAGGGCGCCCTCTTCTTTCCACATACGTCTGGTCTCTTCTGCAAAGTCAAGGATTGCCGAGGTTACCTTCTCGCCAGTGGCAGGTGCATTATTGCGTATCAGCGCCTCTTCGACGTAACGTTTCGGATATGGAACATAGATAGGTATGAATCTCCGTTTCAACGCGCTACTGAGCTTGAATGATCCCACATCACCGAAGTTTGCAGTTGCGATGAGTACCCAGTCATCAGGCTTCTTCAAGATAACCTCACGGTGTTCAAGTGTGAGAATACCATGCGAGAGTAAGAGAAAGATCGAAGAGAATGCTGAGCTTGGCGCACGGGTAAGTTCATCAATCAAAAGATTTTTATTGTGCATTATCGCCCGTGCAACAACCCCATCCTTGTACATGAACTCCTCTGCGAGATCTTTGCTTGCAGACATCGAGAGCGGGTGAAAACCACCGATTATCTGGTACTCAGTCATGCTCTCATGTGCTTCTATCGCAAGATACTCTCGATCGAGGCTGTTCAGGATATGGCGAGCTATCGAGGTCTTACCGCAACCAGGGGGACCAAAGAAGAGTATGGGGTAGCCGAGATTGATGTAACGCATCGCTTTGAGATACGTATCCTCCTGACCTTTAATTTTGCTCGATTCAATTATCCTGAGATAGGCGTTCTCCTCGATCAACATAAAGACTTACCTCAATGAGGTCTCGTTTTCAAGTGATCTCAATAGGGCTTTCACCTCATCACCCATTTGCGTATCTCCATATCTCGCATGCAGTATCTGATACTCATTTGAGAAACGCTGAAGGACCTGGTATGCCTTTATACGATCCTGCCCTTTAAGTTCGATTCTTGATTTTTTCATCTCTGTCAGTAATTGATTGTAAGGATCTGCCTCTTCCGCCTTGTTACGCTCGTTTTCTTCTTTTCTTCGCTCCTCTCTGGTGTACACGATCTCTTTCTTCTTCTTGATGATCGCTATCTTCTTCTCGTATCCAAGAGCATACATGACCAGGCCGAGCAGCATATAAGATCCTGTCACCATGACAAGATGCGAGAGCGCATAATTCAGGATGATCGAACCAAGCCCGAATATATTGCTCTTTGTCGCCTCAAGGATCGTTGGCAGGTCAGGTGCTGCGCCGTATGCGGCGATGAATGTCACACCGGCGATGATGATGTATAACGGAGATGTGATGATTGCGCCACCAATAACCCTTGCCACACGCTCTGTGACCTTTATTTCTGGCCTGTACATCTCTGAGAAGAGATAACACCACAGAAGCGGGATTAGCGCCCAGAGTGCTACCATCAGGAGAAGTACGCCCTGAACTTTCAGGCTGTAGAGGTCGTTAACGATCATCACGAACATGACCGCGACCCCGCATCCTGCAAATGTATATCCATGTATGTCTTTATCCTCTGTTGTGATGAGAATCGCGACCGCGTTGACGAGTGCGAAAAGCAGGGTCGGTACAAGCTGCGCGAAGATCATGCCAGCCTCATCTGGATCGTAGAGAGAGACGTACGCCATCCCAACGAGTGAATAGGCAGAGAACCCCATGATTATATAGGAGACGATCTTAATGAGATCATCGTCGATCCGTCTTATGAATGCGGTAATCACGATAATCGCGAAAAGCAGCGCAAGGGTAACCGAGCCTTTGACCTGTAACGCGCCGTATGAGATAATTCCTGAAATAATCGCGAGTGAAACGACAAAGATTAGTAACTTATACCTGTGCCTGTATATCTCCTGCATAATAACCCCAATCTATCTTGGTAGTGGAGATATTTAAAATTTGTTGATAGATCTTACTCAAACATCCAGGAACGTAACCTGTTTTGCGTGATTCTTTATGAAATCCCTGCGAGGTTCTACCTTCTCACCCATCAGGATCGTGAATATCTCATCTGCAACGACCGCATCCTCGAGATTCACCTGTTTGATCGTCCGTGTAGCTGGATCCATCGTTGTCATCCATAACTGCTGTGGATTCATCTCACCAAGACCCTTATACCGCTGGATATTGACCCCTTCTCTCCCGATCTCTTCAAGTGCTTCCTCAAGCTCAGCATCGCTGAAAAGGTATCGCTCATTCTTACCCTTCTTTATTTTATAAAGGGGGGGCTGTGCGATATAGACGTGCCCATCATCTATCAGGGGTCGCATGTAGCGGTAGAAGAATGTCAGAAGGAGCGTCCTGATGTGTGAGCCATCGACATCTGCATCGGTCATGATAACGATCCTGTGATATCTTGCACGCTCAATATCAAATTCATCCCCGATTCCTGTCCCGATAGCGGTTATCATCGCCTGTATCTCGTTGTTCTTCAGGATCTTATCGATTCGAGATTTTTCAACGTTGAGTATCTTACCCCTGAGTGGTAGTATAGCCTGGAAGGCTCGATCCCTACCCTGCTTTGCAGATCCCCCTGCAGAATCCCCCTCGACCAGATAAAGCTCACACTTGGATGGGTCTTTCTCAGAGCAATCCGCAAGCTTTCCTGGGAGTGTTCCACTCTCAAGAGCGCTTTTTCTCCTTACAAGCTCCCTTGCACGTTTTGCCGCATCCCTCGCGCGTTGCGCATTTATCGCTGTCTGTAGTATCGTCTGGCTCTCCTTCGGATGCTCAAGCAGGAAATTGGAGATGGATTCATATACCATCGAGTCGACGATCCCACGTATCTCGCTGTTTCCGAGCTTTGTCTTGGTCTGTCCCTCAAACTGCGGATCAGCCACCCTCACACTGATGATAGCGGTAAGCCCCTCCCTCACATCGCTCCCTGAAAGTGATTCTTTGATTAGATTCTCACGCCTCGCATAGTCATTGAGGCTTCTTGTCAGGGCTGTCTTGAACCCGATTAAGTGCGTTCCTCCCTCATGTGTGTTTATATTGTTTGCAAAGCTGAATATACGCTCGGTATACCCTTCAACATACTGCATCGCAACCTCGACCTCGAGATCGTCGCGCTTCTTCTCGAAATAGATCACCCCCTCGTGAAGGGGTTTCGAGTTTCGGTTGAGATACTCGACAAACGAGACGAGTCCACCATCATACTTGAATTCCCGTTCTTCCAGGGTTCTTTCATCTTTTATCCGGATAAAAAGACCTTTATTGAGGAACGCAAGCTCCCTCAGCCTTGATGCAAGAAGTTCAAACTCAAACTCCTGCTCTCCAAAGATTGAGGGATCGGGCCTGAACGTGATCTCGGTTCCTGTACCATCAGTCTCTCCGATAACCTCCACTTCAGATTTTCTTACGCCGTGCTCATAAGACTGGTGATAGATCAATCCGTCCCGCCTGACCTCGACCTCAAGTGCGTCAGAGAGTGCATTGACAACCGAGACCCCAACACCGTGAAGCCCGCCTGAGACCCTGTAACTCTTGTGATCGAACTTACCACCTGCATGGAGCTTTGTCATCACGATCTCAAGCGCACTTATCCCGTACTTCTTGTGAACGTCAACCGGTATCCCCCTGCCATCATCTCGTATCGTGACAGAACCATCCTTGCGAAGTATGATCTCTATTCTGGTGCAGAAGCCTGCAAGCGCTTCATCGATCGAGTTATCAACCACCTCGTAGATCAGGTGATGGAAGCCCCGCACCCCAGTATCTCCGATATACATGCTCGGCCTCTTTCGAACGGCACTTAAACCCTCTAAAACCTGAATGGCACTTGCATCATAGGAGGAATCCATCTTGTCACCACTATCACTATTTTATCTGTTTGCCAACCTCATCATCAAGTATGGCGAGAAAGCTATTCATAGCATCTTCTGGTATCACACCACCTGCTGCGATGTCGTGCCCACCACCAAACCCACCGACATGAGCAGCGGATACATCAATAGCGGTTGCAAGATTGAGTCCACGCTTTACAAGACTTTGTGGCGCCCTCCCAGATACTTTCAGCCCCTCTTCACACTTTGCAAAGGCTACTATAGGCAGGTTATTTTTGGATATTGCACTTGCGCTCATTCCCGCGACTATCCCGATAATCGTCTCTTTTATCTGATCCCCTGCATTAAAATACTGAATGTTATTGAGAACTGTTATGCCAGTCTCTCTGACAAAATTGACACCTGCGCGTAAGTTTCGCCTGTGCTCTCTCAAAAGTTCCTTTGAACGCTTATACACCTCGCAACGATCGCCCATTGCGATCTCAAGCCCGACCTGCGCCTCGCCATACCTTGCAGTCGAGTTGAGGAGGGTCGAGAACTCAGTTGCATCCCTCAGTTCGCTCCCAACAGGTTCATTCTCAAGTGTGTAAACCTCTCCAATGAGCCGATCCACCTCCTCAACACCGTGATTGACGCAGTGTTCAATAAGCCTCGATACGATCCGCTGCTTCTCTCCCCTTGTCAGATCGATCCACCTTCTCCAGGTCATCCCATCAGTACTTTTTAGATCTATACCAAGATTTGAGAAGAAGTCAAGACTTCCCCGTTCATCCCCACTGATCCCTGGAAGGTGCGGATCAGATGAATACTGGAGCATACGATAAATAGGCCTGGTTTGCCTCCCAAATATTCTAAGATCCTTCTCATAAGATATGACACCAATCCTGGATGCTTCTTCGAGGATCTGGCGGTTAACACCAACAAGTTGCCCGTGTTTCTTATCCTGAAGATCTCCCACAGCCCCAACTATCGCGATATCCGCAAGATCTCTATTCTCATGATCCTCAGACATCTCCTGTGCAAAGATGTAGGCAAGCCCAGACCCGCTGAGTTCATACGCCCCGTTTATCCCGAAGAGGTGGGGGTTCATGTGAAATTCAAATTCAAGCGACTCAGAATCCATCCCCGGAGGTATGTGATGATCGAGAATGACTGATGTAAACCTGCACCTCGCTATGTCCTGGAGCATCGAGCTTCCAAGATCCGTGAATATCACGACTCCTGGGTCTGATCTCGCAACTCGCTCAAGGACGTTTTTATCCAGCTGCTTGACAAAATCAACCTCAACCTCTATACCAGCTCTTTTAAGTGCTTTTGTGACAATCGCAGCAGAGGCAAGCCCGTCAGCGTCTATATGAGAGATGAGTTGGACTTTACGCTCTTCTTTAACCTTATCAGCACACCGCTTTGCCGTAGCCTCAAATCTTTTCATCCACCTCTAAATCGGGTTAGGGCTTAAAATAGGTTTTGTTATCTTCTTTGATTTTTAACCGATCAAGTTCATCCAGTATCAACCTTCGAGCATCATCGATCCCCTCGCCTGTCGTTGCTGAGACTGTGAGGTTCGAACCCTCAAATTTTTCGCCAAGATCTGCCTTGTTTGAGATTACAAGAATTGGTAGATTGAAACTGTGTCCGATCTCATCGAGAAGGTGCGTCTGCTCGATCATTGAGTATCCGCAGGTCTCGGAGGGGTCGATTATAAAAACGATCAGATCCGTGAGGTTCTTCAGTGCTAAAATCGCCTGCATCTCGATCTCATTTCGCTCGCCGAGTGGGCGGTCAAGAAGCCCTGGGGTATCGATAATCTGATAGATCTCACCCCTGTATCTTATCTCACCGACCGAGATCGCCTGGGTTGTGAAGGGATATTCCGCGATAACAGGCTTTGCACTGCTTATTGATCTGACAAAACTCGACTTGCCGACGTTTGCAAAGCCTGCAACAGCCGCGGTCGGACAGTCACGGAAAGACGGTAATCGCCTAAAAATCTCCCTCGTTTCGCTTAGAAGATCAATATCTCCTGAAATTTCCCTCATTATCGAGCCGATCCTTCCAAAAGCGCTTCTTCTAACGGTTTTAGGGTCCATCTTTCGCATATCACGAAGAGCTGAACGGGCGATCGCGTTTATCTTTTCTGCTGCCCAGTTGATCGACGAAAGTGAGATCTTGAGCCGATCCACACCAATAAGAAGATCCGTCAACTCAAGATAAAAAGGAGGCAGCATGTTGAGCGAGGGGAAGTTGCGTATGATATTCTTAAGGTTATCACTCAGGATATTCGAGGTGGTTAAAAGCATCGTGCGTTCAGCAGCACGGATATTTCGCTTACCGCGTCTTGCCCGTTTTGCTCGCCGAATCGCCTTATCCATCAGCTCTTCTGAGGTGAGGAGTCCCGGCAGCTTGCTATACGGGTTCTCGAACTTTATCTCACTACTCATTGAGTTAAGTCTGCAAGCGGATTTTCAGATCTTTCACAAGCTCTTCCTTTATTACGGCACGCCGATCTCCACCGCAGACGATCCCACGCACACCGAGTATATCAGGATCCACCCGCAAAACAGCGTCGAGATCTCCGAAACCGATCGCACCTGCAAGCGCTGTTAAAAGTCCGAGATCCTGTGCCTCTTTAACAAATCCCTCAAGCTCGGCCTCTGATAGAAACTCAAATGTTGTCTTACCGTCTTTTATGCCTGTATCAAGCATCACGACATCGACACCAACCTTTGATCCGATCGCAGGAAGCTCAAAAGGTGAGAGGATTCCAAGTCGTTTATAATCAGAATATGACGAAGCTACAACTTTTTTTTCGGGATCAAATGATTTTACAGATCTGTTCACTGCATCAAGGATCTCAAAAGCTTCCTCAGGCGTTTTTATCCCGAATAGTCCGACCTTAACGAAGTTCGCACCAGCGTACGCCGCACCCAATGCTGCAAGTGATGCCGTACCAGGCTTGAACTCAAAATCACCGATCGTAGCAGACATCGGCATCTCACCGATAGCACTCCTCACCTCGCTGATGACCCAGGGGAAGTTCGCACCGAGCGATCCCTCTTTCGGGTTCTTGACATCGATTATATCTGCACCACCCCTTACCGCTGCCTTCGCCTCCTCGACGTTCATGGGACTTACGAGTAGCTTCATAAATTCATCTTCAAGATCTCATATATTAAGGTTTACGGTTTAACCTTATCACCGCAAGACCCTGACACCTTCCATCTCACCGACATGAACCTCGTCGGGTCGCATGAATATCCCATGCTCAAGAACCCCCGGAATTGTAGATAAACGCATAGCTAAACCCCCAGGATCTTTCAACACCCCAAAATCAGCATCAATGATGATGTTGCCGTTATCTGTAATAAAGGGTGAATCACCTTCCATCCTCAAAATAGGAGTGCCCCCCAGCTTTTTGATCTGAACTGATACAGGCGCCTGTGCAAATGGTAGAACTTCAATCGGAATCGTTCGGTTGAGGCTTGGAACGATTTTTGTCTCATCCACAGCGATTATTAGGCGTTTGCTCGATGATGCCACGATTTTCTCTCTTGTATGGGCACCCCCACCACCTTTTATCATGTTAAGCCCTGAATCTACCTGATCTGCCCCATCTATACATAGATCAAGGGTTGGGATCTCATCAAGCGTCTTAACTTCGACCCCACAATCAATGGCCAATCGTTCTGATCGCTTTGAGGTTGCAACAGCTCTTATCTCAAGCCCTTCGTGCTTAACAAGATACCCAATTTCCTTTATCACAAACTCTGCCGTGGAGCCTGTTCCAAGACCTATGTCCATCCCATTCTCCACCAGTTTCACTGCAGAGAGAGCGGCGATTCGCTTTTCATACTCGAGATCAATCTCACTTAGATCCATACAACAACTCCTGCATTTCTCAATTTATCTAATCATCTGTAAGTCTTTCGATAGAAGATTTTTATTTGATATAACAAATACACAGGATTAACGGACTAATGATCGATACCCTTAAATAGTATAAGTTGAAGATGCTATAGTTGGTGGTTATAGAGCGACTCAAAGATCTAAGAATAACCCTTGAAGTATGGTATTTTGTCATCAATAGGTCGCCACTTTAAATTTGAATTGCCACCACGAGGAATGGAGGTATAAGTGAATGAGAAAAGGAGCAAAGAAGGTAGCTGGAGGTATCCTTATCGTCAGTCTGATATTATCACTTGGTGTGATAACAGCTGTAGCAGTCTCCCCTGCCCCAGCACCACCGAACAAGTTCTGGGGAGACGTGAGAGTTAACGGTGTGGATGCGCCTGTAGATACGATTATAGAGGCGTATATCGATGGGGAATTGAGAGGAAGTACTATAGTTGGCATCTCAGGTGAATACGGAGGTAATCTCGATTATCTGGGAGTTGATGGTACGGTCTTTGATCGGGGCAAGACGATTAACTTCGTGATCTCACTGCCGGATGGCAGAGAGATGTCAGCCGCAGAGACCGCAGAGTGGGGGTACATGACCCCTCCAAGAAAGCTGAACCTCACCGGTAACGCCCCCCCGATTATAACTGATCCATCAGCCAATCCTGAAGTAATCCCTGATGACACTGACAATAACCCACTCTGGGGAGAGGAGGCAGAGTTATCTGTTAATGTCACTGATATCTGCGACATCGCTTCGGTTACGATAGATCTCTCGGCAATAGGTGGTGATAGCGAGGTAGTGATGATAAATATCGGCGGAGATACTTATGCAGTTACGACAAACGCAACAGCTGGAACCCCGTCTGGCACGTATCTTTTGATGGTCAATGCCACAAACGCGGCAGGGCTCTCTAACGCAGACGTTGGTATCGAACTCACCGTGATGATGAACGGGGATGTGGACGAGGACGGTGATGTGGATATGGATGACGCCGTTTATCTTGGGTGCCATGCGCTTGGCGTGCCTGGATATGACCTGAACGAGAGAATCGCGGATGTTGATGGTAGTGGCGTTGTTAACCTCCTCGATGCGGTATATCTGGCATCCCATCTTGACGGGATTGAAGGGTATGAGCTGCTCCACTGAGGTGGTTTGCCGTGATGAAGCGTAAGCTGGCTGCATCGCTGGGTGCCATACTCATTGTAGTATCAGCCTTTGTGATGATAACAGTTGCAAATAATAGCATACCGACAGTCACTGTTTCGATCGAGGATGTCGCCATAGGTAAAGGTGAAGAGATAACCCTCCCGATCATGATCGAGAACCTCGATGGAGGGATGGGAGCGAATATCATCCTGAGTTTTGATCCAGATGTCGTACAGGTTCTTGATATCACGGGCGGTGACTTCAACCTCCCGCTCTACACGCTGATTGAGAACGATAACGGAAATGCCCAGCACGCAGTCCTCAACTTCCCGGCGGGTCTTTCGGGTGACGTGGTTTTTGCAAATGTGACACTTGAGGCCATCGGAGAAGGTGGCGACACGTCACCGCTTGATCTTGAGGTTGTATCACTCACAGACGGCGTAGATGAGATTGCACATGAAGTTGATAACGGGACGTTTATGGTTGGAGAGGTTGAAACTTAGAAGGTTGTGATAAATGAGTTTGTTTCAAACCCTTCATCTGGAAACGAGTGGATCAAACTTTACAACTTGATAGACAGTGATGTCTTGCTTGATGGCTGGACGATCGAGGACAATACCGCTTCACCTGCAAGCCTGGACGGAAAAAACAATCCCTACAAACGGATTTCTGCTCCTTGAGAAGTCCACTGATTTCTCGTTCGGATTGAACAACCCGGGTGATATCATCATCCTGAAAAACGGCGTTGATGAGGTCGATAGGGTTGCATACGGCAACTTCGATGATGGCGATACTTCAGACAACGCACCAGCGCCAGAAAGTGGTGAGTCTGCAGGCAGATACCCTGACGGCAAGGATACAGACGTTGACAGCGACGACTTTATCATCTTTGAGGTACCAACACCTGGGGGCTAACACCCCTCCCTCTAATATGTTTGCACTCTTAATCGGTATCACCGAGTATCCGGGGACGGTGGTCGATGACCCTGATTCTATGCTTGACGAGCTTGATGAAAGTGGAGCTGTAATTATCGATAGGTGCTTCAGCGGAGGAATGTATGCTTCAGGGTATACGCTCTTCCCCCCTCTTAAGAACGATGGTTT
Source organism: Candidatus Syntropharchaeum sp. (assembly GCA_026134025.1). Taxonomy (GTDB): domain Archaea; phylum Halobacteriota; class Syntropharchaeia; order Syntropharchaeales; family Syntropharchaeaceae; genus Syntropharchaeum. The sequence continues at coordinate 27,851 of JAOQII010000006.1, read as the reverse complement.
CAATACTGGATCTCGCGCCGATTTCTCAACCATAACTTTTTATATTTAGCCTGAGATAAAGTTATTGTCCAGAAAAAGGCTGGTGAGAAAGTATGGAGACACGTGATATTGTATTCTCTCTCGTGATGGTCATGTCAGCGTTTGCACTGACATATCGCTGGTTAAATCGGTGGGATGTTGGTGATCCTGTCATTGTACTCTCTGCGATGGTTCTGGTTGGAGCTTTAGCGTTACTTCTTCTCTCGATAGAGGCTCGTCTCAGGCGGATTGAAGCGCAGATCAACGCGAAGGAGCGGTCACTCAGGGTGAGTGTCCAGAGCATGGAAGAGAATGTCGATAGGAAACTTCAGGGAGTCGTGACAAGGATGTACGATCTACTGGAACAGCTGGGAAAAAGAGTCTACAGGTAGGCGATCTCTACATCATCTTTTATCATTCCTTGAAATAGCCTCTATGAATTATTTAGAATGGGAGCCCATTTACAAGGAGATTCTGAAGGATTTTGGGTTCAACCGGGAGGAGAATGATCGATCTGCGAGGATCCTTTGCGATACCATCAAGGATCGGAGCGTCAGCCTCGATGAACTTGAAAAGATCATAAGAGGAGAAGACGTTCTTGTATGCGGAGATGCACCCACACTACGCGAGGATCTTAGATCGATCGAGTTATTTGATTTCAAGATTATAGCGGCAGATGGTGCGACCTCAACGATTCTGAGGGAGGGTGTATTCCCTGATGTGATCGTAACAGATCTTGATGGCACGATCGGGGATATCATCTATGCGAATCGGATGGGTTCAATTATAGTTGTGCTCGGGCATGGAGATAATATCGAGATGGTTAAGAAGGTTGTTCCAAACCTATCGCGTCTTCTCGGGACGACGCATGGTGCTCCTTTCGACCAGATTTATAACTTTGGCGGATTCACAGATGGGGATAGAGCCGTCTTTCTGGCAGATGCACTTGGGGCCAGGCAGATCACGCTTCTCGGGTTTGACTTTGAGGATGCTACAGCAAGTGAAAGGAAGCGTAAAAAACTCAGGTGGGCAAAGAGATTAATAGATGGATTGCTATAATATATTTAAGGAAGAGATATGGTGGATAAGGCGATCATGAAAGGAAATGCTGACGACGTGAAGAGTGAAGTGGTGAGTGAAATCCTCAAGATCGCCAAGCGGATAGCACAAAAGAGGAAGGGGGCGCTATTTGTTATAATAAATGAGGGTGATGCAGAAGGATCTTATGATCCGCTATTTCCACAACTTCGTACAGACGATCCAATCACAGAACCAGGAATGGGGACGGTGCTTGAGAAGCTTGCAGAGCTGGATGGTGCGGTTCTCCTCTCCCCAGATGGTAAATTAATTGCTTATGGCTCAAGGATCACAAAATCGAGCACACTTCCAGGTCATGGGACGAGACATGCGGCTGCAAAAGGGATCTCCCAGATCAAAGAAGGTGTGACCTCTGTTCTCATATCTGAGGAGTCGGGCTGGATCAAAGTCTTCCAGGATGGGGATATCGTGCTTGAGACTGATGCAGTCGACGTAAGCCCGGGAATTATGAGAAAAGTCGCGAGATTTCTTGCAAATCGAGATACCGCACTCCTCGTATCGGCCGGGATCGCTGGTGCTGCCGTGGGTGGAATTCCAACGTTAGTTCTTGCAGGTGGGATGTACCTGATCGTTCGGACAGCTTTCACATCGATCACATCAACACTCAAGGGATGAGGATGCAGACAGATCGCGTCATTGCAAAGACCGTCCAGTCCCTGAATAAACATCTGCCCAGGGAGCGAAAGAGCCTCTGCGACCTGCTGAGTGAAGAACGCCCATCAATCCAGTCAAAGGATGGCAGTACCCATCGGATCAGGAGGGACGAGCTTGAGATGATCGCAGAGTTGGTCCCGAAAGATCGCCAGAAGAAGATCTATCTCCCCATCTTAATCGAGATCTGTCCTGAGTTCGGGCGTGGTGCTGCAAAGATCCGTGGCAGTATGTACTGTTTGCTCGTCATGGAACTACTTGAGAAAGAGTGGAAAGGAGAGGATGAGATCATAATTTACCGCCCAGATGTATCGCGGCTCAGAAAGTCTCTACCCACAGCAAGCCAGTATGCTTTTTTTATGACGACCGAATAACAGACTTTATCCCGTTGTTAAATCTCGTAAAATCAATTGTGGGGGTGAGTCGCATCATCGAACGGTTTATCTCCTCACGATCACTCTCTATCCTTATATTCTGGGATGGTGCAACCACTCGATCAGGAAATGCGGATGCAATAATGTTCACGTCGGCTCAATCGCCTCGATCACAGGTCTTATCCGTGCATCCCCATCAACCTCAACCACGTTGAGTAACACATCTCCATAGATATCAAGCTCAACATTCTGGGATGTGGTCACGTTGAACTCAGTCGCATTAAAGCCAGCATTCTTTGCCCGATCGGTGAAGAAAGCCTTCCATGCATCAAGGTACTCAGATGTGAGTGTAAGCGTCACATTCGAGGTTGTACCTGCATGATGGGTTGTGGACGAGGTGTATGTGAAATAAACCTCCTCAATACCCGAGCCTGCAACAGATTCACTCTCAAGGCTCATATTGATGACCTGAATGGTGAGCGTCTTTGTTCCGTTATTAAACTTTTGCAGGGTTATACCAGGGGAGAGTACCATTATTGAACGATTGATCTCTTTCAGAATCAGTGCACCGTTCTCATAGACATATATGCGATCCAGAGCATAGAGGTTGTCCACTTCAAGCTCGATCGAGCCGAGATCCGGGAAGGCATAAGCCACGGTGTAGTTATCCGCAGTTATGTAGAGATCTGGAAGGGATGGGTCTGTTCTGAGTGTTCCACCGCTTTTTTGGGGTGATATAACAGGGATTGATCCGCCACCAAGTCGCATCTTCTGTGAAACAGTGCACGATGTATCCGGGGAGACCGCTGCAACGAGGTCAATACCTGATTTGAGATCTGCAAGATCCTCAAGTATGTCATCCATGTGATCTGCCTCAGCAGATTTTCGCCACTCCGGGATATAACTGACGTGAACAATTCCAAGAACTGTAACAAGCACGCCGAGTAAGAGAACGACCGATAGAACGACCGAGATTGCATCCTCATCTTTTAGCATCTAATATTCCTCCTCATCTCCTATCGTGTAAGTGGGTTCAGATGAGGCATATTTACGTATCAAAACCCAGTCATAGCTTGTATCCTGAATGTCATAGCTTGCAGATCCATGAAACGCCCCCAGCGAGATGTATATGATATTTCTGTTCCATCCACATCCATAGGGTCCTCCCACAACAGTTCGATCCCTTGTGAGTGTGACCCCAACTGAGTTGAACTCTGCCCCCAGGATATACCAGACATCATCGCCTGAGCTGAACACATCACTGCTGCCGCAGTTGTAGCCTGTTGTGGATCCATCCCCTGTCCATCTGTGAAGGGTTCTCGAGTTGGTCCTTCTCATGTAGAGGTTGGTGGCATCCGCGCCCCCATTGCTGCCCTGGGTGTAGTGTGAGGACTGGGCAGAGAGTGTGCCACTGTAGTGTGAATTGACGTTGTGATACTTTATCTTCCCCTCCAGCGCGTAACCATCGTTCAGGCTGAATGTGAAGGGGTTTTTAATAGAGACCGCTCCAGCGTTGATCCTGAGTGCGCTGCTTCCAACCACGTAATTGCTCGTTGCAAGCTGCCAATTGCTCAAAGATGGGTCATCAAAGTCATCGAAGAACTCAAATGTGGCCTCACCATCACTCTCAGAACTCGCACCAGCATTTCCGTAATACATGTAGATTATGGTGTTACCTGCTGCGATCGATGGAACCTCGACCCAGACATCGGCATTCGTATCATTGACCCTGTTCTCGATCCAGTAGGATAGCGTATCCCCATCCTCAGTTACAAACCGCAGATCATCAAAGTCTGACTGCATATCGCTATCATAATCAATATCAAGCAGGATCTGATAGTCCGTGAGTGCAGCAGATGATGTGATATTGATCGACCTTCGATAGCTCCACCCCACGTTCCACCACGCCTTACTCGTAATCGCGCTATCATTCACCCATGTTGCATCAACATTCCCGCAGGTATCGACCGTTCTGAGTGATATCGTGTGGCTCGTCCCTGAATCAAACCCTGTTGCATTGTACCAGCTTGCAGAGGTTGTGCCCTGATAGATGCCATCGATGTAGACCTCTGCATGTGAGTAATCCTCGTCTGCCGGGTTATCCCATGCCCAGATGATGTGTGAAGGCTCAAAGGTTGTGTTTCTGAGGTTTGTAACCGATGATGGGGGTGTTGAATCTTCAGAGCAGTCTGCTGCCCTGTATCCAAGTTCGCCTGAGGATATGATCTGTCCCGTTGGTACATGAATAAGCAGGATCGTTACCTCTTCGCCCCGCCTGAGATCAAGACCATACTCACCTGAAGTATTGATCTCGATCACATCTCCGAGCCTGAACTCATCCGTGCAGTTGTACTGGTAGGTTGTATTGTTTATCCGCAGGATAACCTTGAGTTCATCCCCACCGACCCACTCCCCACCGCTGTGCCTGAGATATATCGTATCAAGCGTATCATCTGCTATTCCCGTTACGTCTATCCCTGGCGAAATATCAGGTCCTGACAGGTACGTATAGACAAAGGTTGTTACGAGACCGAAGGAGATTACCACAACCCCTATCATCAGAATCTCACCAACGATCTCGGATACCGCGTTTTCATCCCGAATAAACCTCATACTTCACCCCATATCAGAAACACAAAGACAAGATATGCTGCGATCATCATCACAATTGCATGCTTGATCCCGCTGTATGGATTCCCTGAGCTCATCTGTCCACCAACGATCCCTGAGAAGAAACCCTGGAGGAGTGATCCATGAAAGAGCACCTTTTCATAGAGGGAGAGATCGTAGTCAACTGAGAGGAACTCTTCGGCACCTTCAATCGGAAGTTTGGGCATTCCACCAAGAAACTTCGTCGTTATTATGTATATCGTAAATAAGAATACCGCAAAGGTAATGTATACGATTATAAGGTAGATCGACATCGCAGCACCTCGCCGCTCCCTGAGTCGCTGCATGATCTCAGCATTCAATGCTGCAATAGAGAGTATATCCCTCAGGTCTCCTGTTGCACGATCTGCATCGACAAGCAGCGTGATCGCTCTTGATAATGCACCTGTCTTTACCCTGACCTCAAGCTTGCGTAATGCTTCCCCAACGGTATTTCCCCACTCAATCGAGCTTGCAACCCTTACTATCTCGCTTGTTAAAACCCCCATGTTCGATCTGATCATAACCCGTATAGAATCGACAAGATGTAGCCCGGTCTCGTTTATGCTCTTAAGCCGTCTCAAGAACTCAGGTACCATCCTCTCAATATCCCTTATCCGCTTTGCTCTAATCTCAAAGAAGAGCGAGTACGGAAGAAGTAGGAGAATGGTGGCATAGAAGATCGAGCGGTCAAAGTCTGCTGGGATTTGCCATGAAGGGTACAGGAGTTCGAGGAGATAGATGAGAGTTAGTGGGAGTGAGATATAGAAACTCCTGTATGGTTTCTCGATAAAGAAGCGGAATGGCGAGCGCAGGAAGAACCTGATACGCTCGACCTTCGCATACCACTTCAACGCATCAACGATACTTCCCCCATCTCCCTCGATGGTGTGTACGTCATCAAATACATTGAGTTTTTTCAACCTGATAAAGGATGGTGCCTCTTCATCTGTCCTGGTTGTGATCACATCAAGCAGAATGATAAAGAGTGAAGTTCCGAGTGGGATAAGGACATACACGATGATAGCGAGTATCAGAAGCGTTCCTGATTTCAGCATCCCCAGAACAAGGACGATCGTGATGAGAAATAATGGTGCTGCAACAAATACCGTAACATAACATTCTGCGAGCATACCAAGCGTATCAAGAAAGAAATTATTATCCTCCTCTGCAAGTTCCTGATACTGCTCTGACCTGGTTGCAAGATAATTCTCGATCGAGCCACCTGTATTCATCACCGAGATCAAACCCTCAATGAAATCCCTGAACTTCTCGGACGGTGTGTTCTTCGATGCTCGCATAAGAGCGGTTTTAAGGTCAAGCCCGAAGTACTCAACATCCCTCACGATGTAACCTGCCTCTACTGCACACTCGCCATATACCTCCTCATGCCTATGTAGAGATCGGAAAGCATCGATCATTCCCATTCCGCCTTTTGCCATCGCATAGAGGTAGTTTATCCCATGAAGCAGACCTCTCTCTATCTTCATCTTCCTCGTATTCATCCTGAAGGTGGGGTACACAAGGCATGTTCGCATCGTGAGCAGATAGAAGAGAATCGCACCGAGTGATCCAGCAGATAGGATCAGAATGAAACCTGCAAGATCAGGATAAGGAACGATCGCATATCCTGCAAGAACCCCGATGAAACCCCCAAAGATTGCAAGGAAAGATGCGATGAGTCTCGAGGTTGAGAGGTAGATTGCCGCGGGAATTGGGATCCTGGCTCGTCTCAGATCCAGCGAGAGCGCAGAAAGATCCTTTTTCTGCACACTTCCCCCAAAGATCCTGTGAGCGATGCTAAACAATCTGGAGGTCGAGTTCTGCATATTCGCACCCATCCTTGATTTCAGGCACACTACGCTCAGGATCAAGATTGTATGCCTGGAGAACTTCTGCAACCTTCCTGTAGTCCATAGTATCCTCGCAAACCATCCATTCAAGCACTTTTTCCCTTCGATGAAGTTCATCCATAAGTTCATCCCTTGTCCATGCCCGCTCTTTCATGATCTCCCGCAACTTATGCGACTCGCCAAGCTGCGTGAAGTCGTCTCTTGCAGGATCCCATCTGAAGAGCTCATTTATCCTCAGGTTCTTTGTCTGCGGATCGATTCCGATGATCTCAACAAGTGTATTTGCACGCCTCACCCGTTTCCCACCAAGACGTGTCTGGATCTGAACCACGATGATATCGAGTGCCTGAAGCATCACAGGCGGGACGTTGATCGGCTCATTCTCAAGCCTGCTCACAACACTCTGGGGGTCCTCTGCATGGATCGTTGAGTAGGTTGTGTGCCCTGTATTCATCGCCTGAAAGAGCGTTAAAGCCTCTGCACCTCTCACCTCTCCCAGTAGTATATACTCAGGTCGTTGCCTCAACGCTGCCTTCAGGAGATCAAACATCGTAACCTCGCCCTCACCACCTTTTGTCACAGGGTTTCTCGTAACACCGGGGATCCAGTTCTCATGATAGAGTGTGATCTCCCGTGTATCCTCAATCGATACGATCTTCGCCATCGGTGGGATAAAGAACGAGACCGCATTTAGTGATGAAGTCTTGCCAGAAGCGGTTCCCCCGGCAAAAATCAGGTTCTTGTTGCTCTCGATGCAGAGCCAGAGGTATGCAAGCATCCCAACCGAGAAGGTGTTATTTTTGATGAGTTCGGGCGGGGTGAACGGATCTTCTCTGAACTTTCTTATCGTGAACGTTGAGCCGTGTGATGTGACCTCACGCCCGTACGTTATCTGAAGTCTTGAACCATCGGGGAGTGTCGCATCCACGAGCGGTTCACCGATTGAGATATGTTTTCCGCCTTTCTGTGCGAGTCGAATGATGAACGAATTGAGCGTCTCCTCGTCCTGAAATGAAATATTTGTTGGTAGATTCTGGTACTTCCTGTGGTATAGATATATTGGCAGACCCACGCCATCACAGGATATATCTTCGATCCATGGATCATCCATCAACCCATCGATCCGCTCATATCCGAGGAAGTTTCGCTCAAGATAATAAGAGATCCTGCCAGATGCAGCAGGGCTCAAGGTAATTCCATAGTTCTTCAGGAGTCGTGCTATGTTCCGCTGAAGTACCTCTCTCCGCTGCTGAGTACCCTCTTCTTCGCCTGTCTCCAGATCCTCAAGTGTCAGAACATCCTGAAGGTTATCATAGAGCTCTTCGAGCAGAAACTTCTCCTCCTGAGTCAGGGTTGGTTCTATGAGATGGTATCTTTTAATCTTTGTTGCCCCATCCTCGATGATTGCTGCGATCGCTCTTCCATCATTCAGGACGTAACGCTCAAGCTCGATATTATCAGGTGGTACGATGAACGATGCGAGCTCGGAGGGGTCTTCGTCCTCTTTGACCTGTGCATCTTTTTGTTTATATCTGCTAAAGATTTTTAACATCTTGTGAATAATTTATAATATCAAGATATAAAAAAGTATCTTTAAAGATAAAAAAATATATTTAAAGAATGAAACACATAATAGAGTATGATATAAAAAAAAGGGTGTCGAAAATGGATCTGATGGCTTTATTTGATGAGAGATGGGAGAAAATAATGTCGAACAGCACCTTTGAGGCACTCCTAACCGACAAATTCATTGATGATTTAAAAAATCTTTCTGATGGGTTTGATAAGCAGGAGGACTTTGATATAAGCGTCAACGATCCTGAAAAAGGAGAGGTAGCGTATCATATCTCGCTTACACCCCTGAAACTCGATGATGGTGCGAATGACAGACGTCTCTTCCTCTTACATGGATTTGATCTCAATCAAATAAAGGCAATGGAGGACGAACTTGCAGCGAGCAAGAAGGCCCTGGAGGAGATGACACTCGAGTACTATCTCCAGCGCGAGGATCTTCTCGTCGTATCAAACCAGATTGAAAATCTCAACAATCACCTCGAAGCTGTGCTTGCAACCGTGCCATCTGGCGTGGCTGTGACAGATTCTAATGGAAAAATCAAGACCTGGAACAGGAAAGCAGAGGAGATAACAGGATACACACAGGCTGAGGTACTTGGAAAGGCTCTGGAGGATCTGATCCCATTCAATGAGATAGGGACGGAGGGGGAATGCACGATAGAGCCGAAAAATCGCGAAAAAGCTGTAATTCTTCTCAATCAAAGTAGACTGGAGGAGGATAACGAGATAGATGCAGGAACGGTCGTGAGTTTCATCGATATCACCGAGAAGAAACGACTTGAGGAAAAAATCAGGGTGGAGAACGAGTACCTATCAATGGTTCTTGACCGAACGCCGATTGCAACGATAACAGCAGATAGTGATGGCAGAGTGAAGATGATAAATCCTGCAGCAAGAGAGCTTCTTGAGATTGAGGAACAGAGCGAATCTGAGCTTACATTGTCAGGCATCTTCAAGACACCGATCGAGGTAAAAGACGGAAAGTATCAGCGGATAAATCTAACGAGAGGGGGTGGCGTAACAATCCCGATCATGGCATCGGTCTCAACATTCGAGAGTGAGAATGAGCTTACAGGGGTTGTGATAACATTAACAGATATAACCGATCTTGAGGGCATCATCGTTCTGCCATCAAAAGAGGTTACTGAGCTTGGAGAGTCGAGATACAGGATTGATGCAGGCACAATCTACATCTTCGATGAAGAAAAACCTTCGCTGGCACTTGATGTATTTGCAGATGGTGTAAAGCACGGTATGGAAGGGCTGTGCATCACAAGGATGAACCCTGCAAAGATAAGAGCGAGGTATGGGCTTGAGAACACCCCCATCATCTGGCTTGTGAAGAATAAGATCCCACCCGAGACCTGTCTCTCTCCGAACGAACTCTCACTATGTTTTGAGATGATCGACAACTTTGTGAAGCAGGCTGAGAAAGGATTGATCCTGATCGAGGGTGTTGAGTATCTGATGACACAGAACAGCTTCGTCTCGATCCATAAGTTCTTCCAGCTTGTGAATGACTGTGTGATGCCATCGAATTCATCTGCGCTTGTAACGCTCGATGGTGCCACGCTAACAACTCAGGAGTTTCATCTCATAAAACGAGAGATGGAGGAGATTGAGGTGGAAAAGAGGATAGAGGATGAATAAAGTTGCATGCGGGATACCATCCCTTGATATGATCTTCAATGGTGGGGTGAGAAAAGGTTCACTCATTCTTCTTCTTGGAGAGGTTGGAAGCGGACACTATGAGTTTGCATATACCTCGATGATTGCGCTCTCAAATCAAAAGAAGAATGTCTGCTATATCTCAATGACGAGATCTCGGGATGATATACTCGATGAGGTGCGCACATCCTTTGCAAACCTTGAACCCGGTGATATTGAGATCAGAGACATTTCGGAGTCATATTTCAGGCGTTCACAGATTCCGCTCTCATGGATTACGGATAATAATGATCATACACTGAATCTGCTCAAAGATGCAGGTCGGGATCGTGAGCTTCTAAAAGAGATTGTGGAGTGTCTTGATGAGAAGAATGTCAGTGAGCGTCTTGTCATCATCGACTCGCTCACAAGCCTGCTCAGAGCATACTCAGATGCGTCCGATTGGGGAGAGTTTATAAAATTCCTGCAGGGACTGCAGCGGGTATCGAAGCGGTGGGGTGGGCTGGTGTATCTGATGCTGACCTCAAATATCTTTGAGAAGGCACTTGAGGAGGAGGTCGCAGATGTTGTGGACGGCGTTCTCTCATTCAGATGGAGCGATACGAGATCTGGTGCGAGAAATCGCCTGATGTCCATAAATAAGTTTCGTGGAGAGCTATCAAGGCTTGATGAAGAGGATATTGTAAACTTTGAGGTGAATATATCGCCGTATGATGGGTTGAGCCTCATTCCGATCCGACAGATTTTAGGGAAGGGGTAAAAATGGAACGATTGAGTGTTGGGATCGAGGGAATTGATGAGATGCTTGGAGGAGGATTTCCCAGGGGACACACAGTCCTTCTCGTTGGTGGATATGGAACAGGGAAGACGACGTTTTCGCTCCAGTATACATACCACGGACTACTGCAGGGAGATTCAGCGATCTACATCACACTCGACCAGAGCGAGAAGGAGATCGTCGATACCGCAGCGGATTATGGATGGGATCTTGAGAGGTACATCAGAGAGGGTAAGCTGCTTGTGGTGAGGTTTAATCCAGCCGATATAAAGGTCTCGATCGAGCGGATCGCCTCAGAACTTCCTGGGATAATTAAGAACTTCGGGACAAAGCGGCTTGTATTCGATTCTATAACACTGCTCGAGATACTCTTTGCAAGTGAGGCTGAAAGAAGAGAACATGTCTTTTTTCTCGCAAACCTATTTAAACAGAGTGGAATTACAACGATTCTAACCTCAGAGAGTGCTACCGACGACTCACTCCACTCGAAATACGGCTTTATTGAGTACGTCTCAGATGGCGTCATCTCATTGAGGTACATTCGCCAGTGTGAATTGAGGGAGGTCTCACTCGCACTTGAGATCGTCAAGATGCGCCGAAGTGCTCATTCAAGAAAGATAAGGCCATACTCGATCACAAACGAGGGGATCGTTGTTCATTCGAGTGCGGAGTTGTTTTGAACTTAAAAATTCGAAAAGGAGGGGGTGAGAGGAGGAAAAGGGGGAAAACCTCCTCTCGGTCTATTAAGCGTGATCTGGAGTTTAGATGCCTATGATCTCTTTTAAGAGCATCATCTTCTGGATAAGATCTTTCACCACGGTACCTTCTTCGGTTTGCTTTAATTTTTCCTCGCCTTCCATGAGATCTATCATCTCTCGGTATACGCGCTTCATCTTTGCATTCTCATCCTGCATGACGGTTATCGTCTCTTCATAGAGTTTCACCAGTTTTTTTATTGCCCTTAATTCTATCTCGTTCATATTTGTTATACCTCGCGCCTCTATACCAGCTATATTTCGGCAATGTGAAAATATATAAATTTGATCACCATGATATAGCAAAAAACATGGTCATATCGTCATATCAAGTATCTGTGAGATTACCTTTCCCCTGAACTCATCGAGCATATCGTAGCCCTTATCAGTCATGATCTGCTCCAGCCCTTCAATAACATCTTCAAAGATCGCGAGATCCTCGTATAGAATTGAGCTTCCGATACCGACCGCATCGGCTCCGAGCAGTAGAAATCTGAATACATCCTTTGGAGTTCTCACCCCTCCAACCCCGATGAGTGGTACACGCTCGATCTCACCCTTCCACATGGCGAGTGCGATATCTGTGAGCTTTCGCTGAGCGATACATCTGATCGATGGGCCAGACTGTCCACCAAAGACATTCCCGAGAACCGGCGCCTCCACATAAGGATCAACCTCAAGCGCCTCGATCGTGTTTATGAGCGATAGTGCATCAGCCCCTGCCTTGATCGCCACATCTGCAAATTCAACGATATCCGTCACATTCGGGCTCAGCTTGACGATGAGTTTGAGTGACGTTACGCTCCTTACCGCGTTAACAACCCGGCGTGTCTTGTCAATATCCTGAGCAATAACTTTTTTACTCGAAAGAGCAGTTGAATGTGGGCAGGAGATATTGAGCTCGATGATCCTGAATCCAGCATCCTCTAATCTCGATGCAACCCTTCCAAACTCATCCTCGCTGTAACCTGCAACGCTCGGAATGATCGGAAGATTGACCGCTTCAAGCGTCTCAAGTTCATTTAGAAATATATCAACGCCAGGGTTTGGGAGTCCCATGGCGTTCAATATCAAACCCTCGGATACTTCGATAACAGTCGGGTTCTCATGTCCCACTCTTGGATCTTCTGTGATCGATTTTGTAATCAGTGCTCCAGCACCACTTGATGCAACCCGTTTCAATAGATGGGCGCTCGATCCAAGTATCCCTGATGTCAGGATCAGTGGGTTCTTCAGTGGTATCCCAATATCCGCGCTGAGATCAACCATCAGAGTCTAAACGATCCTCAACCTCTTAAACTCTTCGATGTCCCTGGCAAGCTGCTCAAGCTCGTCACCTCTGATCTCAACCCTCGCCTTCAGGCGCCCAAGTTCGTTGGTAAGCTGCTGTATCCGTACATACATCACATACATGGCAAAGAGCGTAAACGTTAAGCAGATCGCGAGAAAGATGGTAAATACAGTCATTTCTTTCTCCCCCCAAATAAGGATTTTGCAAGTTTCTCGACAAAACCCTCCTTTCCGTTGTTCTCAGGCTCCTCCTTGAACGTAGCACCTGTGATTTGAGCCGCGATTCTTTTGTATGCAACCGCTGCAGGAGACTTCGGCGTGTTTATTACAAGTGGCGTCTTGAAGGCTGCTGCCCGTCTCACATTCGGATCCTCAGGTATCACACCGATCACTCTCGTGTTCAGGAGTTCTGCAACCTTCTGCTTTGGTATATCTACATTCTCCATCCCTGCACGGTTCACGATAGCGCCCTTTATCTTTCCGCCAACCATCTCTGTCAGCACCTTTGTCTTGAGTGCATCTGCCATCGAAGATAGTTCGGGGTTGACAACGAGAATCACTTCATCTGCTATCGCCATCGGTATGACGGCATCCTTGCTGATTCCTGCAGGGGCATCGATCAGCATTATCTCAAACTGCTCGACGAGTGCGCCCATGACGTCTTTGAGACGTTCGGGGTTTGAGTTCTGGAACCCTTTCAGCGAGACACCGCATGGTGCAACCATAACACCTGCAGCCCCCTCATAGATCGCGTCATCTATCTTTGCAGATCCTCCGAGCACCTCATGCAGTGTTACGGCATGTTTCTCAAGGCCCATCACAAGCCCGAGATTTGCCATTCCAATGTCTGCATCAAGGATCACGACCCGTTTACCGAGTGCAGAAAGCGCGGTGCCAAGATTCACCGTCGTCGTCGTCTTGCCTGTTCCACCTTTTCCAGATGCAATTGTATATACCACGGCGGTCATTCCCTTATTCCCCCAATACTTTCAGGTGATTTTTCCATATTCCACTCCTCTTTGAAGCGTTTTATCTCTTCTATCGTCATTACAACCTCCTTATTTGTGTCCAGGTTGATACCTTCAGGTTCTTTTGAATCAGAAAGCACAGATTCAAGATCGTCTTTTCTCATCCCATCCAGAAGCGTCTTTTCCTCCATCAGTGAAGAAACGATCTTCTGGTACGTGCTGTGAATTAGTGCAAGTGATGCGGCATTACTTGCGAATATGATGGCTGTAGATCCTTCTTTAACTTTTTGAGCGTACACCTGGCAGTCATTCGCTTTTATAAGGATGGCATTGATGGTGCTATGTACAACAAGAACCTGCCAGAGTAGAACCAGAAGATCCAGATCGAGATCGCCATCGTTTCTATCCTCAAAATAGATCTTTCCATCGTCTATGAGACAGAATGACTGGATGAACCTGTGTTTTTTCATGAAGCCGCCCCCACAAACCTCTCAATAATCGTATTCAGATCTGTTCTCAGATCTTCTCTATCAGGATTGATCGTCTTTTCAGCTTGCAGGATGCAAACCACATTCACATCATCCAGATCCATCAATAGGCAAGAAACCCCATTCCCAACCGCAAGTGATCGATTGGAATTATCTCCCACAAGTACCATCTCCTGGAGGATAAATGAGTACATGGCGGCTTCTCCCTCGTTACATTCACCAGATGATTCGATCAGGAAGCCGTCTTCGGATGTGATCGAGACGGTATCAATCGCATACTTCTTTGCGATCTTGCAGAGTCCATCCTTCAGGCTCAAGGAATCCGAGATATCGATGAGGGATGGCTTGATATCGTAGAAGAACTCTGAGCTCTCAAATCCAACCCGCTTAGATAAGGTTTTAAGTTCTCCATCGCCTACACCAATCATATCAGAAAAAGGTTGATCAAGCCCCTGAACTCGATCAAATGCCTCTCTTTCTTTATTTATTTCATCCTTAAGCGTATCCAGTCTGGAACGCACCTCTTCAAACCGTTTTGCATAACTTTTGAGCCGATATTCTCCCATTAGTGCTGCTATCGTGGTTGCAAGAAGGAGCAGGAATAATATAATCTCTTTGATCTCACTCGGTATTGAGTTTACAAGGTGGTATAAACTGTCAGGTACCATTAAACCTCCTCTAAGATGCGGTGAATAGATGCTCCATTATTTTTTCTGTCTCATCTTTTACCTTCAATGCAGTCTTCTTCTTGACTCCAGTCTCGGATCTCATTACACAGAGTGCATCTGCTTCTCCCAATCCATCGAGTGGTGCAACCCATGCAACACCATTATCGGTCGCCAGAGCTGTGATACCTTTTCCTGTAGCAGTTTCATCATTCTCCGCCATGCTGACATAGAGTGATGAAAAATTGGCGGCATCAAACTCAGCTGTGGGACTGGATGATAGGACCACAAAACCATCTCTTGTCGTGATCGTGAGTGATTCAAGACCATAAGCCTCTGAGATCTCATCGAGTCGCTTCTCCCATTGGTTTGATCGGCTGGCTCCTGTTTCTTTATCGTCGATAACGCGCACCTTTCGTGATTCTCTACTGTTTATCCTGACGAATCCCAGAAAGAGGATAATACCCAGGATGATGATTGCTATGTTAAGTACTTTAAGTGTTATTAAATCACTTAGATAACTATATAATACCATTATATCACCATATAAACTAATTGAGTTTAATTTAATATAAGTATAACGGTAGACGGTGCTGCATTGAGGAAAGATTAAAATAGTATAGTACACTAAAAGATTACAAACATCTAAATATACTTAATAGATATTAAATATGCTTAATAAATATATAATATAATAATTATTGGAGGAAAAGGGTGGGTGCAGAAACAGATCTCGAAGATGCTAGACCAATAGAAGACCGCAATATAGAGGATCTCGATATGAGTATATTCCTCGATGATAAGAAAGAGGAACTCATGGAGTTATTTGATAATGAAGTTCTTGAGGAGTTCGACGAGACCCTAAAGGAGATTGAGTATAAAGAACTGGTTTATGAGTCATCCACAGTAGAGAAGGATGTTAATAAAGGATTCAAAAGGTTCAAAAATCTCTTCAAGAAACACCTTGAGATCGAGGCTTATGATCCCGATCTACATGGTCCTCTATGCATCTTTGAGGGTGTACCTGGCTATGAGGAGGTTGAGCGGTACTGGCTCAGAGAACCGTATTCCTTCGCGGTGATCCTGTATAACAGAAATGATGATGACTACCTATATCATGTCGTTGAGCCGTATATGCGGGATTTTGAGGAGGTGTTACTCCGAGATATCAAGACCCGACTCCATGACGTTCTCATCGCTGTAAAACTCGATGACGAGGTCGATAAGGAGCTGGTACTCAAGGAGAAGGTGAACGATATAATCATCGATTATGGATTGAGACTTGAGCCGATAACCTACCACAAGATCCTCTACTATGTGCTCAGGGATTATCTCGATCTGGATAAACTGACACCTCTAATGTCAGACCCGCTCATCGAGGATATCTCGTGCAATGGCTGGGATCAACCTGTATTTTTATTCCACAAGAACTACCTCAACATACAGACGAACGTCCACTTCAACGAGGTTGAATCGAACTCATTCGTTGTGAAACTTGCACAGAAGAGCGGTAAGCACATCTCGATAGCAGAACCGATGGTCGACTCGACGATGCCGGATGGCAGCAGGATACAGATGACACTTGGGAAGGAGGTCACAACCCATGGGAGCACGTTCACGATCAGGAAGTTCAAGGATGTCCCGATAAGCCCGGTCGATCTCATTGGATGGAAGACTTTCTCCTCAGAATCGATGGCATATCTCTGGATGTGCATCGAGAACAACAAGAGTCTTATCTTTGCAGGAGGAACGGCATCAGGTAAGACCTCCTCGCTCAACGCAGTCTCACTCTTCATACCGCACAAGGCAAAGATCATCACGCTCGAGGATACGCGTGAGCTGAAGCTACCACATCCAAACTGGATACCAGATGTTACTCGCGAGGCGGTTACAAAAGACGGCAAGGGAAATATCGATATGTACGAGCTTCTGAGGGCAGCGCTTAGACAGCGACCTGAGTATCTGCTTGTGGGTGAGGTCAGGGGCAAAGAAGCGCTGACGCTATTCCAGGCGATGTCAACAGGGCATACAACATTCTCAACGATGCATGCAGACGCGGTCGATACCGTGATTCACAGGCTTGAAAACCCACCTATCTCAGTCCCGAGAACGATGATCGAGGCGCTTGATATCGTATCGATCCAGTCACAGACGTTCTCTAAAGGCAAGCGTGTCAGGCGAAACCTCGAGCTCGTTGAGATAAGTGAGATAGATCCTGCAACACGGAACATCAAGACGATAAATGTCTTCAAATGGGATCCATCAAAGGATATATTCGAGCGTGTCGGTGAGTCAAAGGCATTGAATGATATCATGGCTTTCAGGGCGTGGAGCAGGGATGATATGGAATATGAGCTCAAGAAACGGCAGGCTGTACTTGATTACATGCTTGAGAATAATATAAGGGAGTTTGATACGATCGCAACGATAATCCATGCTTTCCAGACGAATCAGGAGAAAGTAATGGGTAAACTCAATATAAAGGTGTAAAAAATGTTCGAAAACGTAAATTCCTTCACTAGATTTGCATTCTCGATATTTGGCGGGAGGTTGAAACGGAACAAGGATAATTACATCCAGCTACAGACAGACCTTAAAAAGGCTCGGATGGCGATCTCTTATGATATGTACATGTCGGCTGCCCAGGGGTATTCATTGATAGCTGGTGTCATTGGTGGTATATTGGGTCTCATTCTTGCATATATTATTATAAACATCGTCGGGATACCTGATAACTTCACAAATCTCCATCTCCCAGCGAGCCTGTACTGGATTGGTGCCCACATGGAAACCATCCTGACACTATTTCTCTTCTTATTTATGGCGATGGTACTTGCAGCAGCTGTGTACATCTTCTTCTACATCTATCCCTCATTGGCTGCAGGGGATAAAAAGTCCAAGATAAACAAGATGCTTCCGCATGGGGTGCGATTCATGTACGCACTCTCAAAGGGTGGTGCAAATATAATCGAGATATTGAGGGCGCTTGCACGAAACGAGGATACGTATGGTGAGATTTCAAGGGAGGCGGAGGCGATCGTGAAGTATATCGACTTCTTCGGCTATGATCTGAGGACTGCGCTCCTTAATGCAGGTGAAGAGACACCATCTGATAACTTCAGAGAGCTAATAGATGGACTTCTGACGATAATAGATAGCGGTGGTGATATGACGCGATTCCTCGGTGATAAGACGATGGAATATATGCAGATCGCAAGGATCGAGCAGAAAGGATTCCTTGAGACGCTTGCGCTGATGGCTGAGTCGTACGTTACTGCCTTTGTCGCAGGACCGCTCTTTATCATCATCATCGAGGTTGTGATGACGCTCATGGGATCAGGGCAGATGATGGCACTCTATGCGATCATATACATGGTGATCCCGGTCGGATCGTTGATGTTTGTCATGATGATATTCCTGATAACACCGTCAGATATCACAAGCGCCCCGATCTTGAAGACTGAGTTCTCCTATGATTCTAACAACGAAGAGATCACGGATGTGGATGCCGAGGATATGGAGGCGTATGAGCAGTACAGGAAATCTAAGAGATCACTTGCCATGAAAGAGATGCTTAAAAATCCACTCAAACCTTTCAAGGAAGATCCTGTCAAGATACTCTTTGTCAGTGGTCCGCTTGCATTTATCGCTCTGATTGTTGGGGTTTTGACGAATAAAGTTGAGTTCATGGCAGACCCAGTTGGAATTTTAGACGATTACCTCGTTCTTGCTGCATTTATAGCATTATTACCACTTGTCATCTTCTTTGAGATGAAACGTCGGCGGCACAAAAAGATCAAAGCTCAGGTTCCGGGCTTCCTGAAGGGCGTTGCCAGTACAAACGCGAGTGGTATGACACTCGTCCAATCGATCGAGGTGATAGCAAAGTCCACGAGTGGAGCGATCGGGGATGATATTGCCCGTATGTGGCGTGACCTTGAATGGGGGGTCAGTATACGAGATGCGTTTGTTCGGTTTGCAAACCGGGTCAAAATGGCATCGCTATCAAGAACCGTCACACTCCTGACAGAGACGATGCGAACGAGCGGCGAGGTTGCAGACACACTCTATCTCTCAGCAAAGGATACCGAGATGGCGGAAGAACTTGACAGAGAACGGTTCACGAACATGCTGATCTATGTCATCATCATCTACATCGCATTCTTCGTATTCATCGGGATCATATTCATCATCTCGACCTCATTCCTTCCTGTGATGGCAGAAGCAGGTGGTGATGTTGCGAGTTCGGGAATGAGTGCAGAGGGCTTCCTTGGTGCGTTCGATATCGATGTCTTCAAGCGGATCTTCCTCCATGCATCGCTTCTGCAGGGATTCTGTTCGGGACTTATCGCTGGTCAGATGGGAGAGGGAGAGTTTCTTGCAGGGATCAAGCACTCGCTGATCATGGTTCTGATAGCGTATGTAGCGTTCACGGTGTTTATATGAGGACGATAGCAGCTGGCACTGTCAGCAGATTATTTATACCAGAGGATTAAAATTATCAATCATGATTGATGAGTATGATATTCTAATTGTGGGCGCGGGATTCGCAGGATTAAGTGCAGCCATTTCTGCATCTAAAGATGGCGCAAAGACGCTTTTAGTCTCTCCAGCGCTTGCAAAGACGATTCCAGATGGAGAAGCAGGACTTGATCTTCTCGGGATAGGACCAAAGACAGCTGCTGCATTTGAGAAGGTTGCAGATTGTTCTCCGCCGTATTACATAGCGACACACGGTTTCAAGTACATCTCACCAGATGGGAGGAGTTTTACAGATAGATCAGAAGAGGAGAGAGGGTGGACGTTGATGACAACCGAAGCCACACAGATCCTTCTCAAAAAAGCGGTAGTTAATGGCTCAGACTACATAAAAAGCCCTGTTATCTATTTTCTTACCGAGAACGGAAAGGTTGAAGGAGTGATGCTCGGTGATGGAAGGATGATCAGGTCAAAAGTTGTGATATGTGCCTGTGGTTACAACCCAAACCTCATCGAAAAACTCGGGGTTAAACCACCGGAAGAATCCCTCTTTGCCCTCCAGACCATTGTTGAGATGGAGAAAGAGGGTGATGAGCACCTGCTTTTTACATTTTTCTGCGGAAAGAAGTGGTCAGACAGCCTTGGTGGATTTTTAATGCCTGTTAGCAGGAAGAAAGCGGTTGTTGCGCTCGGCGTTAAGTCACGCGAAGATGCACACAGGTATCTATTGAGGGTTATAAAAGAACATCCTGTATTATCTAAAGCGATCAAATGGAATCCAGGCAGGATGTATGGAGGTTTAATACCGCTTGGTCTCACCGAGAAAAGCTTTGGTGATGGTTTTCTTCTCGTTGGCGATGCTGCAGGACATTTTAGACCTGTCGGAGGCGTTGGAACAGGAAATGCTTTAATTTTCGGCGACATCGCTGGAAAAATCGGGGCAAAAGCTGCCAGTGAGGGGGATTCATCCAGTGAGAGACTGCAAGAGTTTGAAGAAGAATGGAAAAAAAGCCCTGAAGGGCAGAAATTAATTCAGGCAATTCCGTACTCAAAGGTGCTCAGAGAAGCAGATGACGGTCTGCTCGAAGATGCCTTTTCAGCCTTTGAGGGGAGAGAAATCGGAGAAAACTTCTATTTAGAACTTATTCGAGAGGTCTCAGAAAGATTGAAGGTGTGATCGGAGATTTTAACTCACCCCAGCTCATCCAGCCTCTCCGGTAGATATACTTTTGTCACAAAGTCAAGCCCATACTTTGCAAGCGACTGCTGCTCTGATTTCTTTCCAAGCTCAAGCTGCAACTTAATCTCTTTTTTCCAGAACTCGCTATTAAATCTCGGATCTTTAAGTTCTGAATGCAACGCATCCTTATCTTTGTCTGTGAGCTTATCTGTCGGGAGATCATACTTCACGATGTCACTTGGCATAATTCCCATGAAGACCGCATCAGGCGTTGCCATGAACTTTGAGAGGTGCGCGCTCTTGATCGAGCCATAAGCAACCGATGCAAAGATGCGGTAGCTCCACGGATCACAATCTGTGAATACAAATACAGGCAGGGACATCTCCAGGTTGAGCCTTTTTAGAAGTCGTCTTGTGCTTCTGGCTGGCTGACCTTTCAGGTGGATTATAATAGCGTCAAACTCCTCATCAAAACCGTTCTCGATCAGTCGATCCCGCATACCACCTGTTTCAACCGCCAGGATCATCTTTGCATCATGCTCGAGAAACTCAACCTTATCGATATTGTTCGGGATTAAGTAGCCTGCATCACCAACATCATCCTGGCAGTGGATGACCTTCTCACCTTTCCTGGTCTGCTCTTTGACTTTCAGTGGGCCAAATACAGATGCTCCATCCTCCTCAGGTCTTATGTGAAAACACTCACGCTGATTTTGTGATACGATCTCAAGATCCTCGATTAAAAGGTCGCTCTCTGACTGGACGTTGAACTTTGCATCCCCCCAGTTCTCAGAGATGTAGTAAAGCTCCCTCAAAGTCGATGATCGCCCTTCATCAAGCTGTTTTTTCAAGAATTCTATCAAATATGCGGTCTTGAGTATCTGAAACGCTCCTTTAACCGTTTTAGCACTTCTCAACCCCTCTTTCTCACCGTAGACCCATACACGTTCTTTTTCATCGTATACGATATTATCCCGTGTTCGCAACGGGAGCGTAAAGGAGGGGATCTCTCCCTCGGCAAGCTGGGTGTAGAACGCACTTGCAATTTTCAAAAGGTCCTTCTCTACGTCCTGATCAGCCATTGTTCACCTTTTGGCTATTGGAAATTAATAACTCTATCCCCTGCCATTAGAACGGTTTTTCCTGTGGTGTTCTTCTCGTATGATGCACCTATGAGTATTTTGAAAAAACCCCACCCCACAAAGTTCCCTTCTCAGCAACCCATCAAGCTCATCAAATATCTCTTTCTTCTGCAACCTCCATGTAGCGAAGAGTGATCTGATGTACTGATAGTATTCAGCCCCCTTCGTTGGCCTGAATGTGCCGATGATCTTTTCGATGAGCACATGCTCACGATGAGGCGTACGCCCGTCATCCACCCACTCTTTTCTGCTTTCGTCTTTAGACATTTTCCATCCCCATGGGTGTTATGTGCTTTCATCCAGAGAATCTCGATTGAGGAGAGGTCAAGGGATGGGGAGGTAAAGAAATATTTTTTAGCTAAATTTTCTGACTACTTCCCCCAGAACGGATCGTCCCGCCGTTTTATCTTCAGGAACTCATCCAGAGCCTCTATCTCATCCTCTCTCAAAACGCCACTATCTCGCTCTATTTCAAGCAAACGCGCATCCTGCTCAGGTATATCGACATACAAAAGATCTCCAACATCGATCTGCCGTCCAACTGTTGGACCATCTATTGCAAGCGCAAATTCCATACCAACTTTCGCAGAACTTATATTTTCACCAGCAGACTGCAGTCCTTTGATAACACCGATACGCTGTCCGTCCCCTCTAATAAGCCTGACTTTTGAGTGTATAGTGCCGGAGACGACGTTTACACCGACAACAGCTGGTTTACTCTGCCTGAAAATGCAATCAGGAAGTATCTTAACGATTCCGGGGCGGACGACTCCTCCAAACTTCGCCTCTTCGATCTCCCTTTTCTTATCGCTCACCCACGCTTCGTAGTTTTCAAGGAGACTGTATATCACCTTATCTGTGAATACGGCAACATCACCCTTGACGATCTCATCGACTGCATCAGGCAGGATCTCAACGTTGAAGCCCAAAATCACGGATAGGAGTGGGTCTTTTATCGTTGATGCATTTATAACATCCCGTCTTGAGATATCACCCACATCCGCAGCCTGTATCGGTATCTCTTCCCGCCTCAGTTCATGTGCGAGCGCTTCGAGTGATCCGAGCGTGTCTGCCTTTATGATAACACCGATCGTGTCTCGCTCAATCTCAATCTCGCTAAACTTCGCAACATCAGCAATCATCGCATCGAGCTCTGAATCATCAGCAACAACCATCAGAGGCAGGCCTGCGAGTGCGCCCTCCAGGTTAGGGGCAGAGACCTTCACACCTGCTGCTGCTGTCACAGACGTCACTTTCTTGAACCGTTCCTCGATCCGTATCTCCTGGAGAGGTCTTGGTTTGAGAAGCGCCCTTACCTTTGTTACAATCGGCTCTCCGAGACTTCCGACAATGATTTTATCGCCCGTCTTTATCGTGCCATCATATAGTATTAGATCGAGTGTGATTCCGAGCCCCTTCTCTTCCTTGACCTCAAGTATCGTCCCAACGCCTGCACTCGATGCTTTGAAATACAAATTATTCTCAAGAAACTTCTGTGCAAGTCCAACAAGGACAAGAAGAATATCCGGAATTCCCTCTCCAGTCATCGCACTTGTTGGAACGATTCCGATGTTTCGCTGAAAGTCACTGACCCTGTCGTAACGCTCAGAGCTGAAACCAGCCTCGTGGAGTGACCCTACAATCTCATAGAACCTCTCATCAAGGATCCGCTGCACATGACTCTCCTGTTCGCTGTAGCTCTTGATGAATGGCTCGTTGGGATGCGCTTTCCATCCATGAATCCTGTCGATCTTGTTTGCGGCAACGAGAAAAGGCGTCTTGAAGCGTTTCAGGATGTTTATCGTCTCAAGGGTCTGTGGCTGGAAACCTTCGAGGATATCGACGACCAGAATCGCAAGATCTGAGAGTGCACCGCCCCTTGAACGCAGCGTCGTGAATGCATGATGCCCTGGCGTATCAATGAAGAGTAGACCAGGTATCTCGTATTTTGCCCTGGTCAGAGGTGCGCAGATCTTCTCGATCGTCGTGATCGGGACCTCAGTTGCACCGATATGCTGTGTGATTCCGCCTGCTTCCTTATCGACAACCGTACTACCCCTGATACGATCGAGAATAAGCGTTTTCCCATGATCTACATGCCCCATCACGCTTACGATCGGAGTTCTAAGCTCTTTTCCCCCTTCTTTTCCTTTTTTATGCTTCTTGCTTTTCTTGCTCTTTGCCATTTACAGACTCCCTTATCATCGCTTCAATCTGTCTTGAGGTGAAGTTGAGCTGGGTTATCGCACCGACCGGGCATGCAACCTGACAGCTACCACACCCTTTACACGCCACCGGATTGATATAAGCCTTTCTCGTTTGGAGTTCTAGGGCATCAAAGGGGCAGGTGTCCAGACAGGCGCCACATCCGATACAAAGATCCTCATCAACGACCGAGATGATAGCTCCGGTCTCGACTTCATCACGGAACAGTATCATCAACGCGCGGGCTGCAGCACCTGAGCCCTGAGCGATCGCCTCGTCGATTAGCTTGGGGTAGTGTGCACCACCGCATAAGAATA
Source organism: Candidatus Syntropharchaeum sp. (assembly GCA_026134025.1). Taxonomy (GTDB): domain Archaea; phylum Halobacteriota; class Syntropharchaeia; order Syntropharchaeales; family Syntropharchaeaceae; genus Syntropharchaeum. Next base: position 3,698 of record JAOQII010000006.1, on the reverse strand, counting down.
TACCATCAAACGTCGCATCGAGCGGTCTCAGCTTGACATGCGCTTCGAGAAAGAAACCATCATGGTAGATCGGGATCTTGAATAGCTGTGCAACTTCCTCTGCGCCCTCTGATGGTATCATCGCAGATGAGAGGACGAGAAGCTCTGGCTCGATTACATGTTCTGCCCCGAGTAGCGTATCATAAACCCTGACCTTCAGATCCTCATCTACAGCTGGGGGTCTTTCTTGTGTGTACCTGATAAATATCACGCCAAGCTCTAGCGCCTCAAGATAGAGCTCTTCCCACCTTGCGTATGTCATAATATCCCGATAGAGAATGTAGATATCGGTTCCAGGATTTCCCTTCTTTATCGTAATCGCGTTCTTGATCGCGTTGATACAGCAGATCCTTGAGCAGTACTGGCGCTCTTCATCCCTTGAGCCAACACACTGTATCATAACAACACTTTCCCAACGACCGCCCTTGCTTATCAGGGCGTCAAGCTCAGTCTGTGTCACGACCCTTGAATCCTCGCCATAACGGTAATAACCTTCTGGTTCATGCTCTCTCATGCCTGTTGCAATGATACACGCCCCGACATCCAGTTCTGCATTGATCTCTCCCTCAATTTTTGCTTTAAAATTTCCAACGAAACCGTTAAGCGCTGTAACACTGCAACCTGTCATAAGCTGAATATTTGGGTGGGACTCAACCTCATAGATCAAACTGTTTAGAAAATCTCGAACCGCTGTTCCATCATGAAGGTATGATATCTCTTTCAATATTCCACCAGGCTCGGGCGCTCGCTCGATGAGATAAACCTCGATTCCACCCTGAGCGATATCAAGTGCAGCCCGCATACCAGCGATACCTGCGCCAAGAACAAGCGCACGCTTAACGACAGGGACTTTTATCCGATGAATCGGGCGTGAGAGTTTAACCTTTGATACTGCCATCCTGATAAGATCCTTTGCCTTATTGAAGGCACGATCCCTGTCATGCACGTGTATCCATGAACAGTGTTCTCTGATGTTTGCCAGCTCAAAGAGGTATGGATTGAGCCCAACCTCCTTACAGGTATTCTGGAATAGCGGTTCATGTGTTCTGGGTGTGCAGGCTGCAACAACGACCCTGTTGAGGTCATTGATTATTATCGAATCTTTTATACGGCTCTGAACATCGTCAGAACAGGCAAACGTCTCCTCTCTTGCAAATACAACACCTGGAAGCGTCTTTGCATACTCAACAAGCTGGGGCACGTCGATAACACCCCCAATATTAACCCCACAGTTGCAGACAAAGACGCCCACCCGGGGGATATCTTCGTAATCTACGACCCGCTCCTTGATCTTGGCTCTTTTTGGAATTTCCTTCCCCCTCGATTGAATCAGGGGTAAAATTGCCCTTGCTGCAGCGCCTGTGCATTGAGCGACCGAATCTGGGATATCCTTTGCTCCTGTTGCACATCCGCAGATGAATATCCCATCAACACCTGTTTCGATCGGCTTCAGGATACTTGCTGGCTTGAAGAATCCGAGATCATCGAGTGGCACACCAAATATCGCTGAGAGCGCCAGGTTTGAGGATGCTGGACGAAGCCCAACCGATAGTACGACGAGATCAACCTTGAGATCGCGGACATCTCCCGTATCTGTATCCTCAAACCGTATAATCGGATTTTTCTCACGATCTTCGAGTATTATACCAGGTCTGCTTCGTATGTATTGAACTCCGATCTCTCTTGCTCGTTGATAGAAAATCTCAAACGCCTTCCCGTAGGATCTGAGATCGATGTAGAAGATGTAACGCTCACTATGTGTGGTTGCCATCGCTTCTTTCGTTGCATACATACAGCAGACAGCTGAACATGATGGAAACTCGCTCTCTCTTGATCCAACACACTGTATCCATGCAACCTCCTCTGGGACCTTACCATCAGAGGGGCGCATTATCCTACCTTCGGTCGGTCCTGCTGCAGATAGGAGCCTTTCATACTGCGGAGCGGTTATGACATTATCGAGTATCCCGTATCCATACTCATGCAGGCTGGACGGATCGAAAGGCTCGATTCCGCTTGCGATAATTATGCTCCCGATATTTAGCTCCTCCTCGACATCCCCTCTGAAGTAGTCGATCGCATCCCGCTCACATGCTGCTTCACAGAGCCTGCAACCGATGCAGTGATCTGTATCAATCTTTGCAACCAGTGGTACAGCCTGAGGGAAGGGAACATAAATGGCTTTTCGACCTCCGATTAAAAAGTCATGCTCTGATGGAAGCTCGATCGGACAGACAGATTCACAGATATCGATGCAACCGACACAGAGCTTATCATCGACATAGAGGTTTCGCCGCAGAATTTTGACCTTGAAGTTAGGAGCTTTCCCAGCGCAGGATTTGACCTCTCCGTTCGGTATCACGCGGATATTGGGGTGTCTTCCAAGCTCAACCATCTTCGGGGATTCGATGCACATCGAGCAGTCATTCGTGGGGAAGGTCTTATCAAGGCACGACATAACACCGCCAATCGATCCGCTATTCTCAAGAAGATAAACCTTGAACCCCTGCTCTGCAACCTCAAGCGCCGCCTGAATTCCTGCAATCCCGCCGCCTATTACAAGGACTGCCCCTACAATTCGAACCATCTATTAATCAAGCCCGTATCCGAGTGTTTCACACAGCGCTCTCCGCTCACGCTTCTCAGCTTCATTCTCGATCCGGGTTGCGGATGCGCCATCAACCACGCCAATAACCGCTGATCCAAGCTCAGTCTTTGCTATAATGATCTCTACAGGATTTGCAGTCGCAACGTAGATTGATGCAATCGCAGGATGATTTTTGAGTGCTCCAAGTACATTTATCGGGAAAGCACCATCCATCATGATGACAAATACATGCCCTGCACCGATAGAGCATGCATTCTTTGAGGCAAGATCTTTTAGCGTCTCATCGTTTCCTGTAACTCGAGTGAGCTTTGGAACCGCTTCGTTCATCGCAACTGCGCACTTGATCGCTGGGGTGGTCGTCAAGAGCAGTCGAAATATATCATCACAGGCAAAGATTGAGAAGTTTCCCTGCCCAACAACGACCTGATAGTGTTCATCTGGATTTTCAAGCTTTAAAACCTCAAGTTCAACCATTTAAAGTAGCCTCCTTTATTAGCTTTTCATCCTTCTTGATCTTAAACGGGTTTCTCAGGGTTTTGCTGAGTGAAATTTTAATCATTTTTTCACCTTATTCATTATGAAATTGATAACCTGCATTAATAACACGCTCTATCATGTTTCAGTGCTAACTCAGCCTCTTTTTCTTTAAATAGTTTACCCAATCTGATTTTTAACTCTTCAAACCCATATTTAGCCGTTTGTCCTATTCTTCAATAAATTTCGCCAGGATTTGTACTCCCCAACAAAACTAAATCCACAAAGGGATAAACTTTTCTATCCACGACATAGCAAATGATAAGCTCTCTGCAAGCCTACTGAATGTTCTTTCGATTATCCTCCTCAGAACCTCTACGTTATCCACAAAAAGAATCGAGATGACTCTTTTGATGCTCTTCCATACAAACTCGATCGGATTGAGGTCGGGCGAGTATGGTGGGAGGTAAACGAGATATATCCCGAGCTGCTCGGCCTCTTTTTTCACCCTGTTCGATACGTGCGTGCTGAAGTTATCTTCTCCTCTAATCGGATAGCCCCCCATCGCATTGGATCT
>JAOQII010000059.1 GCA_026134025.1 Candidatus Syntropharchaeum sp. | reverse complement strand
TCGCTTCCACGGGTTACAACAGCACCATCAAATATCCCCTTCTCGAAGCCATAAGCTAAAAGTGCTGTCACAACCCCTCCATCCTGACAAACCTTCAAAATCTCTTCGTTCGTTGATCTTGCAGAAATTATGCGCCTGTAAACACCGAGATCCTCATCTTCTCTTACCATCCCGAGGAATTCTTCTTCAATCTCATCTGTTGGTAGGAACCTCGCCGAGCAATGATCATAACATGTACCCTGATCTCCGCACCTGATCGATCCCATCTCGAGGATACACGGTTTTACAAGTTCTGGTCTGCCATTGATCATCTCGATCCTACCACAGAATGCTGCACAGGCACCACAACCGGTACAGAGCCCGGTATCAATTATTTCCTTCTTTAGAAGTTCGAAGCCCTGCAGGGCATGAGATTTTTCCACCCGCATCTACGACTCCTCCCTGGAGAGGAATTCCCCGATGAGCATGCTTAACCTATCCGCATCGGTTTTTGTCATCTCTATTCCTACATTTCCGAGCGTTATAACCCGATTATTTTCACCTGTCAGATGTATATCTATCTTCATATCATCATCACCCGATGTACTTATTAACGATCTCTTTAACAGCCTTAGGATCAGCTCTCCAGCCAAGTCTGAGGATGTTCTGGAATGTATACTCTGAGTAATTCCCTTTCATGAACTGCACCGCCAGGCCTTTCTCTTTCCGAGTTAGATCTATCGTGGCTTTGGATATAAGCACCATTATCTCATCTTTGAATTTATCCTTCGCCTCTTGATCAAGCGTCAAAAAGACCTCTACCCAGTTTGTAATGTCCAGATAACTTTTCAAGAGTGATGCGTCCTCTTTTGAGATCTTTAGATCCATTCGCCCCAGACGAACCAGCACGTCGCCTTCTTCTGTTGGGTAGACATTTATCCTCATCCTGCACCTTCTCTAAACAAATGGCGTTATTTTCAGGCTGGGACAACCATCTGTGAACTCCACATCCACGTTGTAGAGTTCTGTCTCTGGTTTAATCCCACAGACGACGACCGTTTTATCGAGCGATGAGAGCTTAATGTACGTGCTTGCCATGTCAGCCAGTTCATCCGCGAGAACAAGTTTATCCGTCACTCGCACGATATCGACGTTTCCCCGCATCTTTGTGCTTTTTACGTATCTTCCAAGTTCCTTTATCGCTTCACCAACCTGACCTGTATCTGCGAGTCGATACGGATACTCGAATGAACCGATACCCAGCACCGAAAGAACAGGTGACTCCAGCCCTGCCGTGTATTCCCTTATCGTTCGAATATCTTCACCAACCGATCCTGACGTCAATCCAATCGTATTCTCCCCTAACACTGCTCCCTCTTCAGGCAGAACCTCAAATACCTTCACACACTTTTTATAAGCTTCTTCATCGACAAATGGGATTATCCGCTTCTTAAGATGATTTTCCGTCCTGCCACAGCATGGAACGTAGACAAAAGGATGCCCCGCTGCGATCGCATTTATTATCGCAAAGCCCACGAGCGCCTCGAAGCCCCAGGATGATATATCATCAGACACTTCAAAGACGTTGAAGCTCCCTCGCTTATAGCCACCATTCAAGACATCATCCAGCTCTTTTGACCCTGAAGAAATGCGGGTTCTGGTATCTGGTATTGGTTCTATCTTTGAAGGAGATTTTGGAATCTGTTTCAAGCCAAAAGGCATGAAACAATTAAATCTCCCACCATCAAGGGTAAATGGGTATTTTGGTTGCTCCAGTTTTGTCATCCTCAGCTTACTGATCTCGATCTCTCTTGCTCTCCTTCCTTCAACCCTTACATCATTGAACCATGCCACACCATCGACCATGTAGTCAAGATAAGTCACATCCAGCGTCTCAGAGGTCAGAATAAGATTTACCTCTTTCTCTCTCACGAGTTCTGTTATGAGGGCTTCCAGTTGCTTCATCTTATTCACATCTTCCTGTTCGGTTATCGCATCCCAGCTATCGACAACGATCGTCACATTTGCCTCAAGATCTTCGATCCGCTTGGCGAGCCGCTCTGGGAAAGATGCCATTCCACTCACAGCAGATGAATAAACCTTTAGATCCGACGAGACATAGATCTGCCCCGTGTCTATGATGTTTATCGGCTCGATTGCATCCTCTAACCATGGGAAGTGGTTATAGAGCGAGTCAGGGGAGACCCTTGTTGAAAGGTATATCCCTTTGGTGCCGGTCTTCTTCAGTAATTCGAGCGCGAGCGATGTCTTGCCTGTACCGGGTGCGCCCTTTATCAGAAGTGAAAAACCACCTGGGTGTGCAATCGCCCTCATTATCTCTGGAGGGACGTTTCGTTCCTTTTCCTCAAATTCTTCAATCTCCAACTCAACCATAGATCAATCACCACCTATTCTTTCTTTGATTTGTTAATTTCAGCTATGAATGCCCTTTTAGCATCAAAAATTATCTTCTCGCGGTTATCATTGTGCTCTTCAGCAAACTGGAGGATAACCCGCCTGATCTTGCCGCCCTTCAAACCAAGCTCATCCATTATATCCTTCACCAGTTGTTTCCGCTCATCGCTTATAGCATTAACCTCTTCTTCTTGCTCAATATCTTCACTCATTCAGTCAAAACCTCCTCTCCACCTTTTTCAAGTCGCTTTCGTTTATTGGTGCAGAGCATGTGTATAATCTTGATGTTCGTTTCCTGAACCTCGAATAGTCCTTCCTCGATCATCCTTTTCACAAGCTCATCTGACTTTTCATTCCGCGTGATCACCGTTGACCAGCCATCTGGTGATCCAACCGATCCCACAGAGATGTCTGCAAGCTCTGCTGAAAAATCAATGCAGTTTCTACAGTTTGTTGGGATGATCGGCTCAAGTTCTGCGATCTTAAGACTTACATCGCCTTTAGGACTCCTGAAGAAGAACTTACCCTTCGTGATCTCGGTCTTTGTCACATCATTTATCTTGAGCCCGCCTTCTTCGAGACGGGGCGTCATGTACTCGATGAAACTGTCGTATCTGAAGTTCTCAGTGCAGAAAAGCCCGATATTCACGATCTCAATCTTCTCGATCGGTTCAAAAAGCGTTGATTGGAGGTTTCTAACCCCTTTAACCTGGCATGGCGTCCCAACGATTGCAACACGGAGTTTCTCATCCCTGATCACATCTCCGAGCGCCTCGACATTGGGTGAGACCGCATATTTCGTTCCGCTACCCTTCGTGACATCATCGGCGCTTGTGATAACGAGTGGAGACGCCCTCCATGATTCATCACGCTTGGAGATTATCCCACAGTCAACGCTGCCCGATGAGAGCAGATAATGGATTATCGCAGAGACCGCCCCGCCGTCCTGTGCACGTTCTGCTATATCGGTGTTTGTAGCTTTGACAGAATAGATGCCCACATAATTCCCAAAAAGCTCATCGACCTTATCTTTTGAGAGAAACTTCTCGATGATCGTGGCATCACCGTTTGAACGCTTTGGACAAATGTTGTAACACGTTCCACACTTCAAAGCCCCTCTAACAAGCGCACAATCTCCTACCAGTTTGGGTGTATCACCATCCATCTCGATCGCTTCACAGAAAGCAGCACAGGTCCCACATCCTGCACAGAGACCCAGATCGATGATCTCAGCCTTCAGATCCTCAAAGGTTTTTATATCCTCATAATCCCCGATTAACATTGAGTTCCCTTCCTCGAATTAGACAAATGAATATAATTAGGTTAAACTCTTGGATTCATAATAAAAACTTTTCCATTTATCCAGTTATAGCTGGGTCTCATAGTACTGAATATAAATAAATAATCAATAAATATCAAGGTAATTGAGAGAATCGCAAACTCTCAAAGCGTGCAACGTTCAAGCAACTTTTATATAGACTGACAAACCTACTTTTCTAAAAATAGTGAGGTTTGAAAATATGGCAACAATGGGAGGAAGTCCTATAATAGTTCTCAGTCAAGACGCAACCCGATCAAAGGGGAGGGAAGCACAGCATAATAATATATCTGCTGCAATGGCGGTTGCAGAGGCGGTGCGAACGACGTTGGGTCCACGAGGGATGGACAAGATGCTCGTTGATATGCTTGGGGATGTTGTGGTCACAAATGATGGAGCCACGATCCTCAAAGAGATCGATATCGAGCACCCCGCAGCAAAGATGATCGTTGAGATCTCGAAGACGCAGGATGAAGAGGCGGGCGATGGAACAACAACAGCAGTTGTACTCGCTGGAGAACTCCTGAAAAGGGCAGAAAATCTTACCGATCTCGATGTGCATCCAACCGTGATTATATCTGGTTATAGTATCGCACTCGCCAAAGCGAAGGAAATACTCGAAGAGATAGCGATCAATGTTGAGACCTCCGGTGATGAAGCACTCCTCAAGATCGCAAAAACTTCCCTTACAGGGAAAGGTGTCGATGTGGCACATGGTCATCTTTCTGAGATCGTTGTGAACGCTGCGAGGGCGGTTGCAGATGAGTATGGAGTTGATATCGATCAAATCAATGTGGAGCGTAAGGTTGGTGGCAAGGTAAACGACACACTCATGATAGATGGTGTGGCGATCGATAAGGATAAGGTGCATGCCTCAATGCCTGATAGCGTCAAGAATGCGAAGATAGCCCTCATCAACTCCTCGATGGAGGTTAAAAAGACCGAATTCAGCGCAGAGATTGCTATAAAAACACCAGATCAGCTTCAGGCGTTCCTCGATGAGGAGGAGGCGACATTGAGAGCGATGGTGGAGAAGGTGAGGGATAGCGGCGCCAACGTCGTCGTCTGCCAGAAAGGAATGGACGATCTTGTGCAGTTCTACCTTGCAAAGAATGACATACTTGGGCTTAGAAGGGTTAAAAAGAGCGATATGGAACGCATTGGAAGAGCAACGGGTGCAAAGATTATCACAAACATTGATGCAATCTCAGCAGAGGATCTTGGTGAAGCAGACCTTGTTGAGGAGCGAAAGTTCGGCGATGAGAAGATGACGATCTTTGAGGGCTGTCTCGATCCGAAAGCAGTCTCAATCATCGTGCGCGGTGGAACAGAGCACGTCGTTGCAGAAACCGACCGCGCAATTCATGATGCATTGAAGGCAGTCGGATGTGCGATCGAAGATGGGAAGGTCGTAGCAGGTGGAGGATCGCCAGAGGTTGAGCTTGCGATGAGGCTGAGATCTTACAGCAGTGAACTGAAAGGACGGGAGCAACTCGCGGTTAAGGCCTTTGCAGATGCGCTTGAGACGATACCAAAGACGCTCGCTGAGAATTCAGGTTTAGATCAGGTCGATAAACTGGTTGAATTGAGGGCCATGCATCAGAAAGGTCAAAAAACCGTTGGAATCGACGTTTATACAGGTGAACTCAGTGATATGTGGGAGAAAGGTGTGATTGAGCCACTACGTGTGAAGCGGCAGGCTTTAGATTCTGCGGTTGATGTCACGACGATGCTTCTGCGGATTGATGACGTGATAGCTGTGAGTAAAGCACCGGAAGGAGAGACCTGCGCACCAGGGGAGCCGTGCTATGGCGGTGGTATGCCCCCGATGATGTGATTCAAACGAGAAACGATGGATATTGAGAGGTGGCTTACGATAGGTGGGATCTTTCTCGGTGTTATCTTTGGCGAGGGGGTTCTCTTCTTTCTTTTGAACGTCCTTAATAAGACGATGGAAGAGATCCCAAGTCTTCTCGGGTCCGGGCTTGGACTCATAATTGTAATCCTCCTCGCAGCTGTTCTGATCGTGAAGATCCGTCTTGTAACAGGTCTCATCACAGGCGTTATTATCGGACTCGTTCTTGATCTCATCGCAGTCCAGATATACGGTGTGCCGATCACAACCTGCGTACTGGAGATGCTATGGACTTAAACACACTCAACATCAATACGCGGGACAGGGAGCTCCTGAAAAAGAATGGAATCCGTACTGTGGAATCGCTTGCTATTTTAAGTCCAGCAGAACTCCCGTTCAGCAAACAAAAATCCGCGGTCTTGATTCAGAATGCACGAAACGTCATAGCATCGATGAATATCGAGGAGATCAAAGTTGGGGATGAAGCGGTGGTGGTGCGCTGCCGTGCGTTAGATCCTGTAATCGAGACATCTGTTAAGGCGGTGCTCGGGCTTGAGAATCCACACAACCTCCTCGAGGTCTCTGATAACAGATTCACAATAACCCCAAAGTGGGGTGCAGAGATTACATGGAGGCGGATCGTGTTACCACAGCTTGTTAAATGGAAATACGTGCTTGACAGTTCACGAGAAGAGGAGCTCAAGGAGAATGCTGGATTATCGCTTGCTCCATCAGATATCATCGAATTTGCAAAGAAGAAAGGGTTTGATGGTTTCTGGCGGGATGTCTTTGAGGACATCAAAGGCAACGAGATCATGAAGATGGCGATCGCAATCTCGCTCTTCTCGACGTTCGAGGAACCTGTGCATCTTGCGATCGTTGGTCCTCCTGCATCTTCAAAGACACTTGCACGGGATATCATCTCTGAGAATCTATCGTCAATCGAGCGGATCGGTGGAAACTCCACAAGGGCGGGTCTTGTGATTAACTACTCAACAGGAGAGCTTGGATCGATCGCTTATGCAGACGAGCGCGTTGTGCTCGCGGATGAGTTTGATAAAGTACCCAAGGGGGATGTCGAGATGATCTATGAACTCATGAGCAATGGGATCTGCGATGTTCACTCGGGAAGAATTCATAAGACGATAAGATCAAACTTCATCCTGATAGCAACGATGAATCCGAGACGAGATGTCTTCTCAAAAACTCCAATCGATGACATTGGACTCTCCCCGACCTTAGCCTCCCGTTTTGGCTTGATCGTCAAGACCGATGATCTTGGGAAACCCGACAGGCTCGATCTCTTCAAGAAGAAGTTTTACACAGGAAATAAGCTTAAGAAGTTCTCGCTATACTTTGATGAATGGGTAAAGCTCGCTAGGGGTCATGAGCCTGATATTGTCGCCTCGAACGTGGATGAATACCTTGAGAAAGTCAATGAGATCGTTGAGGTCTTTGGATCATCTCCCCTGAGGCGGGATAACCGTATGGGGGAGTATGCAAGGAATATTGCATTTGCGATTGCAAGAGCGGAGTTTTCTGATGTGGATGATCACGTTCTTGAACGGGCATGGGCGATCATCGAGGGGTCTGTGAGAGAGTGGGTGTGATGGGGTTTGGTTGTTGGAGTGTGTTGTGGTGGTTTTTGGAATTCGTTTTTAGGAGTATTTTTCATTGAATGAAGAGTATACAAAGATGAATCCCCTGATTATACTTCCCGCAAAACTAAATCCACGATGGGATGAATTTTTCTATCCAAACCTGCAGATGAGATCGAGCTGTTTATCTCGATGATTGAGACCGTGAGATACCTCAAGTCACTGGAGTCCTTCCCGCTCTTTAACAAGTGACCTGACCTCAAACCCATTTCAAAACATTTATATAAGATCCCCTCAATAACAAATTAACAGGTTCTGAGGGGATGATATGAAATTTGAGAAATTGACTGACGAGGAATGGGAACTTATCGAACCACTCCTTCCACCACCTGCCCCGACAGGAAGACCGAGGGCAGATGATAGAAAAACGCTCAACGCCATCCTCTACGTCCTCACAACAGGATGCAAATGGATGGATTTACCCAGAGA
>JAOQII010000058.1 GCA_026134025.1 Candidatus Syntropharchaeum sp. | reverse complement strand
TGACGTGTAACTATGGGGTAATTAGACGGAGCAGTAGGGGCTAAGGAAGTACCAGTGTCCTGGAGTTTAGCCTGAACATCTCCCGCTTTTACATAACAGAAGTAGGTATTACCTATCATTAGATGGTCTCCGAAGTCGTATGTCGCCAAAAGGTGAACAGGAACCTGTGGTTTTAGCAGAATATCAGTGAAAGAGAGATGGATTGAGCCATTGTCTGCACTATAAATGCCGCTTCCTATAAGGGTATCCGAGCCGTCCTGATATCCGTTGGCATTCGCATCCAGCCACAGTTTGACTGCGGATACATCATTTTTATCATCGCCACTGCCATAAGCAAAGAGGTCTAAGGCATTGACGACAATGGGTACGGATCCGTGATTGAAGAATTTGTAGGAGCCCATAGGAGCATTCACTGTTTTGGAACCCACATAGCCGTCATTGATGTTCACACCAGCAAGAACCTCAAAATTTGCTTCCCGGGGTTCAACATAGGTGAATATCTGCCCTCTGTCGTTAGGATCACCATCTCCTCCTTCATGCCAGATAGCGTGGGTAGTGTCAAATGCCCAGATTTGGTTGATGCCGCAACACATGCCGCCGCCGTTGGATTGGTACGGCCAGGTTTCACCGCCATCGTAAGTAACGTGAGCGCTGCCACCAAAGAGGCCAAAGCCTTTGTCTAAAGAGGCAAAGTCCATGTATTGCGGTGTTTCACATGATATTTTTGTCCAGTTTTGACCGGCATCGTTGCTTTGATATAATCCGCCAGGCAAACTACCATAACTACCATAGCCATGATAGTTGGTTACCCATGCTGTATCACCGAGCATGGGCACATCGGCAGGACCATAGCCGGAATTGGTCACTATGCTGTCATCCCATTTCATTGTCCAGTTGCCTGATGTATCACGTAAGGCAACACGCCGTTCCACCGAACTACCGGCAGTGAAAGGAGTGAAGAAAGCGATTGCTTTGCCATCCGAGTTTGCGCCCAAGCCAGTGCATGACCCGTAGTCCTGCTTCCACCACTCCTTTACCTCCCAGGTAGCCCCGGAATCGGTGGTCTCCCAGATAACATCAAAGTTAGGAAAGCCATCACTATGTGTCCCTTCATTTTGGCCTGTGGCAATCCAATAGTTGCTATTTATCTGTGCGAATCGGTGAATTCCTATTGCATCAGACGCATTTTCATCGGGCGGATTGGGAAGATCCACATAACTCCATGTTGCTCCACCATCTGCGGTGCGTAAAACCCCTGCGGTGTAGTAGTTGGTTCTATCAGGATCGGAGTCTCCATCTACCGAGATTTGTGCCACCCCATGGTTCTGGTCGCTGAAGTAAAACGGCGTACACCAGTAATATTGTCCTCCATATTCTAGGTGCAATATTTCCTCCCATGTGTCTCCTCCATCCAGGGTTCGGTATAGCTCCATCCTTTCCGGGTCAATTCCTTCACCCCTTACCCGGAACATGATAAACCCTACCTGGTCACTGATAAACTGTGGTGCCCACTCGCCATAGCCAGTTTCGCCCCAATGTGGTGGATAACCTATCTCCTTCCAGTGATAAACCAGATTGAAGGATACGCCAGTCACCGATTCTGAACCAACCGTAACCTGAACCTTTTTTGAGGACTGAGTAAAGACATCCTGGTTGTTCTCGACCAGCAGCAAGGTTATCGTACCGGTAGGAACGCCGGTTAGGGTAAAATTACCTGTACTACTATCAACATCCGCCGAGATGTCTGTTCCTTCCACCCGAACCTTCATCCCCCACAAATCGGGTTTCCAACCCATATCCGAGTCCGGGATTGCCACCTGTCCACTGACTGTTGTTGTCGGTACTGCTAATGCTGACACTGTTCCAACACTTACAAACGCCAGCGTTATGAATAGAGCGGTAAATACCGCTGCTTTCCCAAATTCCCTTCTTCTGTTTTTCATTTGTTCCCCCTATTGGTATGTACACTATTTCACGTATCGATACCCATCCAATGGTGCCTTCATCCAGAGATTCCAGTCATTATCAGGAAGTGGTTTTAGATTATTCATTTCATACCCCTCACGGTTAATATCGTATTTTTCATAAAACCCATTCTTGAATTCATAGACTTCCCCGGTTTCCGGATCATACAACCTTTCGTTACTCAATATTGCATCACTTCTTTTCTCAGCCGTGATGTCATCAACCTTATTCCTCTTCTCCCAGCCATCCATAATGATGTCCGATGCCTCGCTCAATGTCTTTCCTGCTTTAAGAATGTCCGCATAAGTCTCTGCCTGTTGTCTCATACAGTTATCAGCGTAGGATTGAGCTATCGTAAAACTCTGAACTGATGTTACCAGGGTATTTTCAAGCTCTCTAAATTCTCGCTTGGGTGAAGTTACGCCTATTATCTGCAAACCATAAGCAGTTCCTCCTCCGGGACCACCAGTGGAAGGCATAAATTGAGCTACCGTGACCAAAAATAAACCCTCTGCTACCTTTCCATCTTGAATGAATATGCCCCTTATGAGATCTGTTTTACCTCCGGCGATAAAACTTGGCTGTGACGTTGCGGAAATAATCTGCAAATTCTCCAACTTTGGCGCCTGCGGCATAAACGATCGAGCTACTTCGGTTTGGGCAATGAGGTGGAACTGCGAGAGAAAATTTTCAGGTGTGAGCGGGTCAACCACCGGCATCTCAATCCAGGGAATTGCATAGCCACCGCTGTTCATATATTGCTGATCGATCTGCTTCTGCTCTTTATTCATGTAAACAGGACCCGCCGAACCAAAATAGAATATTTGCCTCAAAGATTCTTTATCATCACGAATCAGAAAAGCAAACTCACTGCAAGCCCCAGCAGTATATATATCCCATCCTTCTGGTTTATCAATCGAAAAAAATCCCCCATCGAACTTCTCCAGTGCTACCTCTTGCTTCACTTCATCTGTTGGTTGCATGATTTTTGGCTCCCCACCGGGTTCTGTAACTTCAGAAGAGGTTTCAGCAGGAATCTCCGGAGTCGGTGCTTCTTCTTCAACACATCCGGAAAATGCTACAACTGATACGATCGCTACTATTACTATTAAGCCTGCTATTCTTCTTTTCATCGGTTACCTCCTTTTATTAGATCCTGTTCCAATCTTATCACTGGTATCGGTGATCTCTTTTATCTCCTCTTCTTATCATGGAATTCGATTCTTTTCATGCCCCTTCTCCACGTCCGCTCGGTTATAGTTCTATCGAGTTGACTGCCGCCTGCAGGATCATGAGCGCATCGAGCGATGTGACCTGTCCGTCGCCACTGACATCCGCGGCGGCGAGCATCACGGCGTCACACGGACGGCTGCCGGCTGCGATTTCGAGCGCGATTGCGACATCTGCCAGGGTGATTTTACCATCACAGTTGAGATCGCCGCGTACCTGTGCATCTGAAATTTGAATAATGCTGTATATCCCTGACTCAGAAATTACGATACCCCCACTTCCGTATGCTGCAAAATACATCCTGAATCCTTCGTCTGTCATTATTACAGCAGGGTCTTCTGGTCCCACGCGGTTGCTTTCAGTTGCATATCCCGTTATAACCGGTATGTTATTAACAGTAAATGTAAGCCCATCTGTTGATGTGGCATCAAAGATACCCGGTACGCCATATCCTCCGTCACATACTAATGCACATACATAAAGATGATAAATACCGTCAGAAGTGATAACTGGCGCCATATTTCCAATACCCGTCGCATACGTGTAATTGCACAAATCCGACGGGTCAAGTCTCACTCCTTCCTCTCTTGTCCAGTTCAATCCATCATGGGAAAGAGCGCTCAGCACCCTCCAGTGCTCATTTTCATCAATTCCATGATAATACATCCTGTAAGAGCCATTGCTAAGCCGCAGGATTTTTTCGTCTCTTATACCTAAATATTCGTATCCGCTTCCTGTATATGCAAGTCTGTCACCATCCTCAATAGTAAAATTCAGACCGTTCTCTGAAATGGCACTCTGTATAGCTTTATACCCCGTCGTTTCGATAGTTGATTCTGGAGTAGATTCTTCGCCTGTGAAATATAATCTAAATCTTCCATCTGCTAGTTTTACTACAAATGGCATAAAACCAACTTCAGTTAACCTGTAACCATCCTCTTTCTGGAAATTCACACCGTCATCAGAGATGTAACTGACAACTTCACGTTCAGGGCTACTGCCGAGTTCCCCATATAACCGGTATCTACCATCATCCAGTCGTACCACGGTAACATCAAAGAGATAAGGCTCATCAATCAGCTTGTCTTCATAATTCCAGCCCTCTGAAATGGTAAAATTCTCAGTCCGTTCCTCAGTAACTGAAATGTCTTTGATTATTAAATTTGTGAGTCCATCGTCATCTGTAACTGTTAAATCAACAACATAATCATCTGCTGAAGAATAAGAATGTGTTATGACTGGCTCTGATGTGTTTGTGGTATTTCCATCATCAAAATCCCATTCGTAATTTGTGATGGTTCCATCAGGATCATGAGAAGAAGAGGCGTCGAACGTTATTGTTTCATCAACGATAGGATACTCAGGTGAATAGGTGAAAGATGCAAACGGATCTTCTTCTGGTATCCATCCATCCTCTTCTATAAATGGATAATTATCCTTTGCACCCGTCTCTTCCGGAATTTTGTAAGGCGTATCCCATACACCTGTATCATCTACTTCTCCAGCATCTGGATATTTCTCTTCATAATCGCTCCAGTAGTTTCCCTCTGAGCCATTGTCCCATGAGTTGGTGCCAGTGCCATCGTATCCGTTACCTGAATTGTTTATCAGGTTATTATGATACGCAAGATTATCAGAAGAACTCCAAAAACCGATTCCTGCATGCGCATTCGATTCAATCGTATTATCCACAAGCGTGTTACTCATAGAGGAATCCATGCTGATGCCATCGCCATTGAACGAATCGCTGATGATGTTTGAATCGAAAACATTACCGTTGCACGAATCAAGGAAGATGCCATAATAATTGTTTGAGATGTTATTGTTGGCAATTATTGAACTGCTCGCATGTGATAAGTACATGCCACCACCGTTATTGTTGGTTATGTTGTTCTCTGTGATGTTACAGTGATTTACGGCATCAAGATATATCCCAGCGCTGTAATCTCCGGCACCTGTAATCGTGAATCCTGAGATGTTTACACCGCTTGCGGTTATCTTGAATATATGCTCATCCGGATTTGCGGCATGCACCGTGACACAATCCGCGCCCTTTCCCTGAAGTGTTACTGACTTGGCGATATTAACATTTTCATTGTATGTTCCGGCATCAACTGCAATCGTATCTCCTTCACTTGCAGCATCCACCGCGTCTTGTATCCCCGTAAAATCCGCGCCCGCATCGCCACCCACACACCACGTTGTAGCCGCAGTCGTTCCTATCAGCGCCCACATAAGAGCGCACATTCCAATCAACAATATTTCCATTCTCATTTGGATCACCTGATCAACGCGAGGTCTTTGAGCCGCGTTTTCCGCGTTACCATGCCGGCCATGCTAACAAGCACACCAATACCGGTAACTATTCGTAAAACAGTACGAAATCTGCCTGTTTGATCGCGTCTATCCGTAATGTTCAAAACGCTGCTCGCCATACGAACCTCCACATATTCATATCGACCTCCCCATATAAAAAGTTAACCAGGTATATCTCAGACTCCCCATCAACTCACAGCACTACCCCACGCGCCACAAACCCAAAAGCCCGCAAACCTGAACCTTACCTCGACACTCTGACCATCCCAACCCACCGCCGCTCGATCATCCGAAGCCCCAGAGGCGTCAGCGCCGACCGTGATAGAAACGCTCAAATAGTTGATAGTAGATCATAATGATTGTGGATCAACAACTTACATACCGGTTCATAAACCGGGATCGAGAGCTGAAATATCTCAACAGCAGATACGAGAGCGGGAAACCGGAGTTCATAATACTCTACGGACGGCGCAGGATTGGTAAAACCCGCCTGATCACAGAATTTCTCCATGGAAAGGCAGGGATATACTTTCTGCCTGTGGAATACAGCGAATCCGAGAATATCCGGGTGTTGCAGCGGCAGATGGGGGATTTCATTGGAGAGGACTCATTCATAAAAATGAGAATCGGCGGGTTCGAAGAGTTATTCGACGAGTTTTTCAGGTGGTATAGCGGCGAAGGGCGGATCGTGTTCGCAATCGATGAATTTCCGTACCTCATAAAGCTAAACCGGGGCATACCGTCATTTTTCCAGAGGATATGGGACCTGAACATGAGCAAACGAAATATAATGCTTATACTGAGTGGTTCTAGCATTGGGATGATGGAGACCGAGGTTCTCGGATACCAATCACCATTATACGGCAGAAGGAGTGGGCAGTGGAGACTCGATAAATTAAACTTTGAACATCTGGCAGATTTTTTCCCGAAATACACAACCGACGAGCTTATTCGAGTCTACGGATGCATTGACAGCATCCCTGAGTATATTCTGAAGTTCTCACCTGATCTTGATTTCCAAGAGAATCTCCGCATGAATTTCCTGTCGAAAGGTAGCTTCCTGTACGAGGAGGCTGACATTCTACTCCGGGAAGAGTTTAGAGAGCCGCGAAATTACATGTTCATCCTCAAAATCATCGCAGAAGGAAACAGAAAACTTTCCGAGATTGCAAACGCCACCGGTATCGACAAAGGCGCGCTGTCACGCTACCTCCACAATTTAAGGCGTGTCGGGGTCATCGATTCCGAACTTCCGGTCACCGTCGCGGGTAAGTCCAAGCGATCGTTGTACAAGATAAAAGATAATTACTTCAAGTTCTATTTTCGATTTGTACTGCCGAATAAGAACAATATCGAGGCTGAAATCGATATCACACCAAAAATAGAGAAGGAATACGATCAATATCTTGGATTCGTATTCGAAGAGCTTGTACGTGATCTTATCAGACGGAGAATACTTGATATTGGTTTTTTGCCGGATGATTGCGGAGCATGGTGGTATCGTGGCGATGAGATCGATATCGTTGCCACCGGGGCTGATACGGATGGCGCCAGACAGTTGTTCGCAGGCGAGGTGAAATGGAGCAACCTCTCGTGGCATGATGCAACAAGGATACTGGATGATCTACATCGCAAATCCGACCTGATCAGATGGCACAACGATGCAAGGAGCGAGCATTACGGGATAATCGCAAAACAGATCGAGGACAAAGAGATGTTGCGAAGTGGTGGTGTGTACGCGTTCGATCTGGGGGATATTCTCAAGCCGTGAGTGACGTTACGCCCCGGTCATCCCCGATCGATCATCGCAACGCTCCTGTCTGGCGCCGTGTTCGAGCGATTTTATGAGTTCGTAGTAATCGATATCTGCCATGTTCCAACACCCTGCCACTGTTACTATAATACCATATATCTATCCACCCTCCGTATTTAACCCAGCGTCAAGACATTACAATCGTTCTCGGTGTCGGTATCCAAAATTCCATACAACTCAGATTCCCTCCGCTGTACCATACTCTTTCACGCCAAGAATCTGCAAAAACGATTTTCGGACTCTTGAAATTGACTTTTTCGTTGATCTTCATCTCTGTTAACCTTCGATCAGCAGTCACGGACTAATCACATCCCTGCAAATGCGCCACGAACACGAAGACAGACACCATTCTCCTGTCATCACGTACCGCT
>JAOQII010000057.1 GCA_026134025.1 Candidatus Syntropharchaeum sp. | reverse complement strand
TTTTTGATTTGCTTGTTAATTTGGTGAGGTTTGAGGGGTGGGTGGGTTTTTCAAAGTTCTCTTCTTCTTGTGGCTAACCCCTGAACCAATATCCTTCCATTTACCTCTGGTGGGGATTACTTCCCCGTTACTCTCTAATTCTGTTATATGTCTTCTAATGGTCCTGGTGCTCTCTCCAAGGAGGATGGCTATGTCTGCCTGAGTTAGCAGTGCTCCCTGGTGAAAAGCTTCATTGGCTATACGAACAATCCTTCTATCCAGTATCTCTTGCTGGGTTTTAGATGCACAATCCTCTGGATCATACAAGGTTAGCCTTACCGGGATCAAGTGCATCTCCTCCACAGGTATGCCAGGAGGAACACTCCTGGATACTGCATGGAAAATTATCTGACCCTCCTTCCTCTGTGCCGAATAGAGATCCAGGTAAGATGTCAGGAGCTCAGACAATGATCGACAAACCGCACGGGGAAATGCGTAATCTCTACGCAATTCATTGTAGAGCTGAGTCTCTACGCTACGATTAAAAGTTGACAGAAACTCTCTCGACACCTCCATCAAGACCACCAATCCTGATCCGGTGGCATGGTATGAGTACCTATCGGTCAAGTAGTAGTATTTTGAATTGATACCACCTCGTATAGTGAGGAATTTGAATGACGGGAGGGGGATCCCATCTAAATCAATCATTGGTGATAGAAAAAGAGCTCGATGATCTTTTTTCGCTCGATTGGCTTCGTGAAACTGCTAAGGGAGACAGTGGCAAGCTACAAGGACGCGAAAGATAGCAGCAGCCATAAAGGTGAGTTTGCTCATAAATGCAGTGGTAGATGGTGCCAGAAGGGTGATGCTTTGTGGAGAATACACGAGTGATATGAATGCCGATCGAGAGCGGTTGATGGATGAAGAGAGGGCTTAACCGATCATGGACGAAGATCCACCACAATTGACTCTCCAAGCGTTGGTGCGATCGCATCACACCCAATATCCTCGTGTATCCACCGGGCAAAATCTTCTGTACCCTCACCATGGATCGGAAAGACGATCTCAACGCCGCGGTCACACATACTTCTCACAAGATGCTTCAACCCTGTATCATCGAGGTGTGCAGAGAAGTCGTACTGCTCAAGCGCCATCTTCGGTCGAAAAATCCTGCCATCGATATCAAGATACCCATGCTCAAGGAGTGTTCTTCCATTTGTACCCTCCACCTGATAACCTGTCAGGAGGATCTTATTCGAGGGGTCTTCATGTAACTTCTTCAAATAATAGAACGCCGGTCCGCCGTTGAGCATCCCAGCGGTTGTAACAATGACAGAAGGTCCTTCTATAGCCTTCTTCCTGCCTCTTCCCCTTCTTATCAGTGTTGCAGCTCCAAAAGCCTTCTCTAAAGTCTTAACATCCCTTAAAAATGCTGGAAATGCGAGGAAATGCCTTGTAACCTCGATCCCCATCCCATCAAGAACCGGATCGATCCCGTGCTGGTATAGAAGCGTCAAAATCTCCTGTGTTCTTCCTATCGCAAAGCATGGAATGATTGCGACCCCGCCAAGATCAAGCGTCTCTCTAACCGACTCGATAAATGCTTTCTCGAGTTCTCGCCTATCCGGGTGTTTCTCGCCAAAATATGTGCTCTCAACAAGCAATATATCCGCGGATGGATAGTGATTGTCACTCCCACTGAGGAGGCGTGTCGCTGTATCTTTCATATCTCCTGTATACAGTAACGATAGCCCTTTCGCTCCAGCTTCGCTTAAGTGTATCAGTGAACTCCCGGGAATGTGTCCTGCATCAAAGAGTGTTGCCCTGTATCCATCAGCAAGATCGAACTCATCTCGGTAGTCAACAAGCATTGCTCGTGTGTACATCCTCTGAAGATCCGCGGATTCAAATGGTTGGCTGCCACTTCTCTCACCGATCTTTAATGTATCCTTCCCGAGCAGATACGCGAGTTCACGCGTTACTGCGGTCATAAAGATCTCAGGATTCAGATCCATGAGGTTTGGAAGAATACCCGTGTGATCGAGGTGTCCATGCGATATTATGACACTCTTTGGTCTGATCCCGTCGATGGGGTACCTTGGTGGATCTGACGGTGCTATCCCATAATCGAGCAGAACTTCATCATTTATAAGAAAAGCAGAACGTCCCACTTCACCGCATGCGCCCAAAAACCGTATTTCCATGGAAAATTACGCTCACTCAAGCTCATGCAGCCGTTGTTTCTACATCCACATGCTCAGTGATTGTACCATCTCCTTCGGTTATCGTACCCTCAGTAACGGTCTTTTCAAGCTCAACCTCCGGAAGCGTCTCTTTCTCCTCCACCTCGATCTGTCGTGGCTCAAAGATGACTTTGGTCTTGTAGATCTCAACTCTTCTGAGCGGGTAAATCTGCTTTCCTTTTCTGTAGATGTCAGAGGCTAACTTACCCAGTACGGCCTCACGGATAAACTCATTGAGTGTGAGAAATGTCGCCCGTTTTATAATTTCTTCGCAAATAATCGCCCGCATCGTCTTTATCTGACGCCTTCTCGCCCTTTTGAGGGTATACGCAGACGCTTTCACACGCAATCTATAACCATCTTTTGTCTCTACAATTACGTTTGCATCAACCTTCGATGTTCTTCGCTTGATGAGACTTCTCATGTAGTCTTTCGTGATGGTATGGGCGATAAATTTCGTGCTCGCCGTATCACCACTCACATTATCCACCTCAAAAATCATCTTCATGTGGTGCTTTGAGGGATCTCCCATAAGGTCTCCAAGCGTCATCTCAACCCTACGCCCTAACAACTGATTTTCAGAGGCTGCAGGAGTCTCTCCAGCAGCAGATCTCCCAAACATCTCTGGTGCAACGATATTAAACCATTGCTTGGTCTTCCACTTGTCCGCGCCTCTTTGCTGTCTCTTAGCCAAATATTTCACCTATAAGTTTAATTCGTATACTCTGTGGATTACCAACGTAATCGATCCATTTTAAATCTTTCCATCAGACTCAGACCTCTGCGAGATCCCGCCTGCTATATGTAATTGAGTTCACACCACTCTCCGTGATCTGGAACGTATCCTCAAGATCGAGCCCGCTCCATCCTGGTATAATTAACTTAGGTTCAAGCGCGATCGTCATGCCTGCTTCAAGTGGTAAATCGACACCGGGCGCAACCAGCGGGAGTTCATCGATCTCAAGTCCGAGACCATGCCCAAGGTACCTCGCTCCATAGTGCCAGTACCCCATGAACCAATCAGCGCACCCGTACTCCTCTACCACCTTGAATGCAGCATCATAAACCTCGCTCACCTTACAGCCCGGCTTCATCACAGCCATCGCTTTTCTGTGAATCTCAACCAGAATCTCATAACGCTCAATCTGCAAATCATTCGCCTTTCCCACGACAAACATTCGTGCCTCATCGCTGTGATAGCCTCTAAATGATCCACCGATGTCTGCCATCACGAGATCGCCTTTTCTGATCTTTCTTGAAGAGGAAGCATAGGAAGCGGCACGGCTCATCCCCACTCCTGTGATTGTAGCGCCAGGATACCCAGAGGGGATAGAAAGGTTCTCACCCGATGAGATCATCCCATAATGGAGAAATCCGTCCCACCTCCGGATATGAAGGAGTCCCTCATGCCCTGCCCTTCGCATCGCATACTCAACCTCTGCTGCAAGCTCGATCTCGCTGATACCATCGTGAAGCGCTTCACGCAAAGCTTCATGCCCTGCGTTAGATATCTTTGAAGCTTCTTCCATCATCTTTATTTCGTACTGAGACTTGATCATCCTTGTTAAAAGAATCGCGGGTGTTACATCAATCGTCTCAAGGCCACTCCCCATTCTTTTGAGGATGCTCTCATAGATCGCTACAGGCAATACATCTTTCTCAAGCCCGATCACAGCACCTTCCCTGATCAATCCACAGGCTTCTTTGACCCCACCTTTCTGTACATCCGAGATCCACGTCTCACGCTTACCCTTCTCAAAGTTCATCCTGAAAAACAGCGTTGGATCACCTTTTTTTGGGACCAGGAGTATCGATGGCTGAATCGTTCCAGCAAAATAGTAGATATCCCTTGATTGAGATAAAAACGCAAAATCAGCCGACAGACGTGATTTAAATCTCTCAATCCTCTTCTCATACTCACTCACTTCTGGATAGTCCATGTTTTATATTCCTCCAGTACACTTTTATCAATTTATCGCTATTTTGTCAGCGCAGATCTATCGTTCGCACATTCTCTGATAAGATCATACTATCTCCAGATTCATCCTCAAGAATGAGCGTGATAGCGAGTTCTCCTCGTTTAACCGCATCGATCTGCCTAAAAAGACGCTCAATCACATTTAATTTATCCTGATCTCCTTCCTCCAGGGCATAACCTTTTACCATCCTTAGAACACGACAGATGCGCTCAAGAATTCCTTCTACATCGGTTATGAACGAGTTTGCAGCAGTACCAGGATCTATCTCCACCCCTAGTTCGGGCACCTCAATCCTGCACGTTTGAGATCTTATCACCCTCACTGATAGATCATCGGGAGATGTGACCTCTAACTCAAACCTTCTGATCAATATTTTCTGACAAGCTTCTTTCGATCGACTTTGACATTCGCAGGCGTTACGATTATCAGATCATGTTCTGCCATCGCTATGTCCCCTCTTATATCTGCAACTACCTGTTTCAACTCTTTGACCACGCGATCCATCACAATCTTGTCGTTTTTGATGAGTGCAACGTCTGTAATTACAATATTGCCGTTATAAATCTCTTTCTTGATCTCTGGCAGATCGTTCACCCCTGTGAACTCCGCGATCTTGACGTACAGTGCAGCAGGCTCTTCATCGAGTATGTCCTCGTACTCTGCAAGATCGAGATCGATGTACTCTTCTTCTTCCAGCCGTGCCTGTGGGTTTAACAATTTATCCAAGAATCCTTTTGGCATCACGTATCCCTCGCATATTCTTTAATTTAATGATATAAAAATCTATCAGCCGAGCCACCGCTTGAGAATCGGTACAACCTTCTTTTCATACCGCTTAGCCATGATGACGGTGCAGTGTGCCTTCCGTGCGACAGTTTCGGGAACGACACCGACTAACAAACGCTTAAAGAGCGGTTCCTCTGTTGCGCCTATAACAATTAGATTCGACTCTTTTGAGAGTTCGATAAGCGTATCTTTTACAGATGGAGCATGATGAAGCTCGATTTTAACCCCGTCTTCAAATATGAACTTCTTATCCTCAATCCTATCTTTAGTTATCCTCACAGCTCTTATCTTACCACCAAGTCGCTCAAATATCGTTGCAATCTCGTAGGAAAAACTTGCATGTATACCGCCAATTGTTGGAACAAGTACATTTTTTATCCCTTCTGGCTTGAAATCCCTGAACTTGACGATCAGAAGATCGCAGGGTGCATGCATCACTACAGGATCGATCGTGCTCCCCATTATCCGCTCCTGTCGCCAGGTCCAGCCCCGCCAGCCAAGTATCATTAGATCGCAGTCCCGCAGCTTTGCGGTCTCAGTGATCGCTCTGGGGATGCTATGCCCAACCCTGATCAATGTGTTGATCTGAACATCAGGAGGACATGCCTCAACCGCGTCCCGAATCAGCGGTTTCTTCTCATCGAGGAAGGTCTTACCGCTCGATACAGGAAGCTGCTCAGGCACTTTTATGACACTCATGGCCAGGATCTCGCCATCTTTTTCCCTTGCGATGATCGATGCAAGTGTTATCAAATCCTTAACGGTCTCAGGGTTTGCCAATGGAACGAGTATACGATAGGGTTTCTTCACGATCTCTTTCTCCTCATATACAACCATCGACTCGATCTCCTCACGCTCTTTCTTTGCGGGATAGAGGTAGAACACAAGTATTCCGATCCCAATCCAGACGAAGGTTGTGTACCATGCGATCGGGCTGTAGCCAAACATGTAGGTGGCGATAAAGATCTGGGCTGCGATCGCGAGTACGGGAATGAAAGGTACGAAAGGTACCACAAAACCTCGATCAAGGTCTGGCATCTGCTTTCGTAGCCTCAACAATGCTATATTAACACCGATAAAAAGCATGAGGAAGAATATCCCTGCAGCAGATGCCACATCTTCGATCGGGAGTAAAATTGCCATCAAGATTACGATTGCTGCCGATATAAAGATTGAGATGTGGGGCGTTCGTGTTCTGTTGTTAACCCGTCCAAATATCTCTGGAAGATCGTGATCTCGCCCCATAGCAAATGAAACACGAGATGATGAGTAAATCGTCGCGTTGAGAGCGGAAATCGTCGACATGAGGCCGCCTATGAGAAGTATTACCGCGCCAGCAGGCATGAAAATCTTTGCAGCTTCAACCATTGCTGTCTCGCCACTCTGACCAAGATATAAGTATGTTTCCATTCCCTCAATATGGATCGCACCGATAGCGACAAATCCGACAAGCAGGTAGATCGGGATTACAATTAGAAGGGATAAAAATATCGCTCTGGGGATGTTCTTCTTCGGGTTTACAACCTCTTCACCAGCCTGCGCGATTATCTCATACCCTTCAAAAGCGATGTAGGTTAAGCCCATTGCCGTAAAGACGGTTCCGAATCCATTTGGGAAGAGAGGCGTGAAGTTCGTGTAATCTCCATGTCTCAAGATTGCAAGAACACCAAATCCGATAAAAAGCGCAAGAATCAGGATCTTTCCCATGGTGGCGATACTCTCTGCATGACCTGTCTGAGCTGCGCCCTTGAAGTTGATGATGGCAAAGAAGGCACAGACACAAACTGCAAGGATCTTTATGAAAAGTCCCTGATCGATACCCCCTAAACTCACACCTGACATCTGAAGGAGAATCACAAAGTAAGCCCCAAAACCGAGTGAATAGAGGCTGCAGGCGATACAATGTGCAAACCAGTCCATCCAACCGCTTAAAAAACCGAACGGGTTTGGTAACGATCTTTTAATCCATACATACCCACCACCAGCCTCTGACAGGCACGAACCAAGCTCTGCATAAGCCATTGCTGTTAAACTTGCGATAATTCCATTGAAAAGGAAAGCAAGTATGAAGCCGGGGCCTGCTATACCTGCTGCAATTCCTGTTAGGACAAATATACCGGCACCGATCATTGCACCTATACCGATCATCGTGATCTGAAATAGTCCCAGGTCGCGGCTTAACTCAACCTCTTCTCTGACTTTCATTATACCCTGTTCACCCTTTATTTTATCAATCCTTGACCGAGGTGGTATTTAAGAATCTTCACACAGCGAGATATAATTTTTTCATCACACAATCTATCTAGCGGGTAGTTCAAAGATTTTTAGAACCCTAAATTCATAGGAGTATTTTGATTTACCCCTCCCCACACCAGTCAAAACTTAAAACGAACCTCCTCATGAATAATAAGTGCCGCTAACACCAGATCTCCCTTTAATCCCCCTCTAATCCTTAATTTGACAATAGCTATCGCTAAGCTGCCTCCCGGCGCGCTTATCGTCGAGAGATGATAGAGATTGAAGGAAAATGCGGTGAATATCATCTTCACGGCAAAAACCCGTTCGATCGGGGCTCTCTTCTTACTTATCCGCCTGTTTCTAAGCTCATCCCTGACACCCAGAGGGTGTCCGCGGGTTGCCCGTATCAAAAGTTGCGTTATATCCTTCTGGCTCGACACCGAAGTATCCCTTATCTCGATATACAACTCCCCCCTCCTCAGAGAGATCTATCTGCGAAGCGTGGATAGATGCGGTGGTTCTCTC
>JAOQII010000056.1 GCA_026134025.1 Candidatus Syntropharchaeum sp. | reverse complement strand
CAAAAGGTTGACATCAGCAATCCGCAGAACCCAACCATAGTGGATAGCACAGGAGAAACAGTCTTCTCCACCGAGGACATCTATATCTCAGACACCTATGCATACGTGGCTGCTGATATCGCGGGTCTGCTGATCATGGACATCAGCGATTTCAGGAACCCCAAATTAGTCGGGTCTGTGGAGACACCGATCAGAGCCAGGAGCGTCTATATTTCAGGTCATTATGCATACTTGGCTACATGGGGTGACACTGACCTGTACATTGTAGACATAAGCAACCCTCAACAACCTGCCCTTGCGATTTCAGTGGATTTCTCCGAACCGACCTGGGCCTATGGTGTGTGTGTTTCCGGTCATCGCGCTTACCTGGCCGGAGGGACCGGCGGCCTGCATGTGCTCGACGTAACCAACCCTTTGTCGCCGACCTATGCCGGTTCGGTAGTAAATAAAGGGATATCCGATCCCGGTCCCTTTACCAGCGATTCACTCTGGGCTGATGGTGTATTTGTTTCAGGCTCCTATGCCTACGTAGCAGACATTGGTGGTCTGCAAGTTATTGACATCACTGATTTTCAAAACCCCATCTTGGCTGGCTCAGTGGATATTCAAGGCGGCGCATCAGATGTGTATGTATCCGGTACCTATGCATACGTTACAGCCGATCCTTTTGAGGGAAAACTTTACCTTATTGATGTTTCCGAATTTGCGGGAGGCTCAGCGGCACCAGTTGACCCATCGGTAAGGATATCTCTCAACAAGTCCCAATACGCTCCCGGGGATAACATGAAGGTGACACTGACCACTTCACCAGGGACAGGAGACAATTCCTGGGATATTTACGTGGGACTTATACTGCCAGATAGTTCTTTATACTTCGTGACATTTGAACCGTCATTCAGCTTCAGCCCCGATCTGGTATCTGCCCGTCCATCAAAACCTATTACTGCTGAATCCATAACAATTTTGGATATTACCTTGCCCGAAGGGCTTTCTCCTGGTAACTGGCAGTGGGCGTCTGTCCTTGGGAAAGACAATTTGAGCAAAATAAGCGAGATATCAAGTGCGCCGTTTACCCTAAACAACCCTCAAGGAAGCGAGCTTGATCTTACAGGGACATGGAGTGTTCAAGAAACAATAACAGGGAATTGTCCCGATGAGGATTACCCTTATACCAATACATATATGGCTGCATTTGTACAAACAGGAAATCACTTGACCTTTACGTCCACATCAACCGGCACATCCCTCAGTGGAACGATCTCAGGCAACTCTATTACATTGACAGGGACAAGACCCTCTGAAGACGGAACAATTTCAATTAATTTTCCCGGCACGGTCTCAAGTGACGGCAACACTGTAACAGGTACGGCAACATGGACATGGACCGATGGCAGTTACACCTGCTCCGGCAGAGGTACTGTCATGATGGCGAGGGTTGCGCAATCTACGACCGTTAATGTGTCAGGAACCTGGCAAGGCTCCTGGCAGAGTTCTGCGCACAACATAAACGGCACTTTCAGCACAAATATAACACAACAAGGTTCAGTATTAAGCGGAACGATCAATGTCCCTGAGATCAGTATGAGTGGTGCTGATTTAAAGGGGACAGTTAATGGTGATATTATTACCTTTGGCGATATAGATGAAAAAATCACATTTACAGGCACGGTTAGTGGAGAGTCAGCAGCCTCAGGAACTTATATTTATCCTTCTCTAACTGATAATGGGGCTTGGCAGGGAAACAAAATTTAGTAGCTGCAGATTCAGCGATCAAGCAAATTTTGGCATAACGAATCACTCAACCCGACCCGCGAACACGCCCGTTTTTTCGGCGGTCACCCACAACTTTCCTTCTCGGAAAGTTGAGTGCCAACCGCTTGGCGGGCGGGTTACCTCGGTCGTTCGGTGTAAGAAAATCAGATAGATGGCTAAGATTTGCTATATTATTGCTGGTCCTAATGGTGCAGGAAAGACAACCTTTGCAACAGAATTTCTACCATTTGAGGCGAGATGCATTAATTTCATAAATGCTGATCTGATAGCTGCAGGACTGGCACCATTTCAACCCGAAAGGGCTGTAATAAAGGCTGGTAAAATCATGCTTCACCAGATTAATGAATGCATTAGAAAAGGAGAGTCATTTGCTTTTGAAACTACCCTGAGTGGTAAGACTTACCTCAAGAAAATCAGGGAAATGAAATCAAAAGGATACGAGGTCATCATATATTTCTTAAAATTAGAGACCGTAGAGTTGGCTATAGAGCGTGTGAGACTTCGTGTTGCAGAAGGTGGACACAATATTCCAGAACATGATATCAGACGTCGTTTTGAAAGAAGTTGGATCAATTTTCAAACACTGTATAAGCGCTTAGCAGATAGATGGATAATATTTGATACATCTGGTTCACAACCAAAGATAATTGATAAATCGGAGTAGTATTATGGAAAGGCAATCTGGAGACTATGCCACTATGGGACTAAATGCATTAAAGAGAGCTGCTCGCAAGGCATTAGAGAGTGCCCGAAGAAACAATTTACAAGTTCCAATATGGAAAGACGGTAAGATAGAATATGTTACACCAGAAATTGACACCGAATCGGGTAAGGGGAGGCTTTTCTCCTCCCCTCCCCACACCACCCTGCATGCGGGACCGCACAGGGCGGTTCACGAAGACTACCGGGCCGTAGCCGGGTAATGGATACGTACCCACTGTTCTTTGATTGAGATCAGCCCCTGTTCCTGAAGCCATTTATTTGTCATACCGGTATGGGTTGCCAAGGTGCGAGCAAGACGCCAGTACCCCTTTCGGCTGAGTGCTGTGAGTATAGCTGTCCGTTGGGAGGTCCCCATCTTGATCAGCTTTCGGACTTTTGTTCGGGTTTTGCGCCATTGTTTCCAATAGCACATCCTTATCCGTCTCCGAAGCCAGGATTCCAGTTCCGGTATCGGTCTGTAATATTCCAATATCCCGAAGTAGTTCATCCAGCCACGGATATATTCCGTCAGCTTCCGCATGCGATACTCCATTGAGACAAACCAGCTTCTGCCGGTCAGGAGACGAATACGCCTCTTGAACTCCTTGTAGGCCTTTTCCGTCCAGCGGATTCGGCCCCGGCGGAAAGTGAATCCCAAAAAGGAGCACTCCTCCACCGATACAACCCTACTTTTCCTCTCGTTGACCGAGAGTCTCAGCCGCCGTTCCAGAAAGCATCTGATGCTGCGCATCACCCGCTCACCAGCCCTTTGGCTTTTCACCAAAATGACGAGTCGAGTAGCCCGGGGGAATCTCACCCCCAGGCCCTCACGGGTAGGGTCGAGGACTGGCGCGGTACTCTGTAAGCCCGTTTCCAGCCCCCGCCTCGTCAAACCCAGCGTGCGGTTTTCCCGCACTGGGCTTTCCTGTTAACTTCGTCTGAAGGTTTATGAGACCTATCAGGCCGGCAGTGCTTTCAAGCCTTATAATGCTGGACTCGATAATCATTGAATAGACCAAGAGTCCTGTAAAACCAGGCCCTACTCCACCTGTTCCAGCCGAAGCCACGGCGTTTCCTTGCACGCATCAGATGGCGCCGGATCTTTTTCTCCACCCAGTCTTTGATATAACCAAAGCAACGGCTGGAATTTCCGATCCGAAAGTAATTTACCCATCCCCGCAGAACCGGATTAATCAGGTATATAACCCGGTCTACCGGTTGCGAGGTATGACGACGAAAAACATCCTTGAGTTTCCTTAGCAGGGCCGTCCGCACCTTCATCCTTGGGGTGACCCGGACTCCCCATTTGCCCCGGCGGGTCTTTGTCCGCCTAAAGTCGAACCCAAGAAAACTGAATGTCTCGTCTCTGGTAAGATCCACCATCCGTGTCTTCTCTTGGTTCACTTGAACATCAAGCTTTTCCAATTCCTCAAGAAGCCTCTTATAGGCCGCCTTTAAAAGCCAGTTCCATTTCCGAAACCCGTCCACGAGGATTACCTGATCATCTGCGAACCGGGCATACTCGATGTACGTGTATCTCCCACACCGGGTGACTTCCTTGGCCCGTTCCAGCATCCTATCCACCTCGTTGAGATAGATATTACTGAGCAGGGGTGAAATGACCCCGCCTTGCGGTACCCCTCGCTTTCCGTTGGCTTTCAAAATCAGCTTCAGCAGTCGCATCACCTTGTCATCATTCACTCGCTCGGCCACCTTTCTAAGAAGTATGTCATGCCGAACATTATCAAAATAGGCCTTAAGGTCAACATCGATGACTTGGGTTTTGCCTCTCACCACTGCATCTGCAACTCGGTTTACTGCCTCGTGAGCAGTCCTCTTGGGCCTATACCCATAGGAACCATCTTGAAAGTCCGCCTCAAAAATGGGCTCCAGGATCAGCTTAAGCGCTCCCTGAACCACGCGGTCCCGAATACAGGGAATCCCCAAAATCCTGATCTTTCCCTTGTCCTTGGGAATCGCCTTTCTTCGATTCCGCATTGGGCGGTACGTGCCAGAGACCAATTCTGTCCGTATCTGTTCAAGGAAAGCTTCCAGCCCTTTCTTTTCGATGGCCTCAACCGTCACACCGTCTATTCCCGGCGCTCCGTTATTCCTCTTGGCCATCTTATAGGCTTCCTGAAGCGTGTCCATCTTGCAGACATGAACATACAGCCCCCAGAACCGCCATGCCTTATCAGACTTCGCCTTCAGGTATATCTTCCTTCTCAGGTCCTGCAGACCAATGGACGCTCTTGTCATCTCGTCCCTGCCTCCCAGTGTTGTTGGAAGATTGCTAACAGCAGGGCTCCTTTGCTCCCCGGACATTACTCCGGTTCATCGCTAATACGAGCCCATCCGCCACCCTCTCGCCTTCGATCCACTTCCCGCTGTTCACGGTTATAGGATCTACCTTGCTCCAGGGATTTCTCCCTGGGACGAGGAGGGCTTCTCCAGTTGCTTGGCATGCCCTTGTCACCGTGCTGTCGTTACCACCCCGCCGCAGTGATTGGTCGTATCAATCAGATTTCGGCTAATCATGCTGCCTTCACCTTACGGCTGCAGGCTCGGCCTGCGGGGATTCTCACTTTCGGGGCCACCTCTACGTTCACTTTCGTTACGGCCCGGTGACTCGCTCACATCCCTAAAGGATTGCTTTGTCGATGAGCTTCAGATATTCGGTTTCCCTCCTACCTGCCATCCAAGCTACAGGGCTTCTGATTCTTGCCCTGGCAGGACTGACTCCTGCTGAACATGCCAGCCTTTGCTGGACACACAACCGTACGTGAGACTCTCGCCTCATACGGCTCTTCATGTCCCTCGCAAGTTACCAGGTTTGCATAAATTGTTAGTTCCTCCCATTACTGGTTGACCAACAATCTATTTTGGACATGTCAGCCCCTTCGCTCCATTTCCATTACAGAAACTTCCTCACTACTACAAGCTGATCCGCCACTGTGCTCCGCATCGGTACTCTCATTCTCGTGGGGCCTCCACTTGAATTTCTCCCTTAACATCGGAGCGACAGCTTCCCACGTTCCGCACAGAAGCCTGGTTCAAGTTCACGCCGCCTTCATGCCGGACGCCATCTGGACAGTAAGCAGGTTTCCTCCAGACTTGTCCCGGGTTAACGACTACCCCCCGGTTTTGACGTCGTCCCTACGCTTTCGACACGTCATCAGCGGTTCACTCTCGTTCGTCTCCATGGACCATACCTGATCCCGTCTTGCGGGACCTTTTCCTCAACGCTCACCACCATGGCTCTTTACCACAGCAGCTTGAGGCGGTTTGAAGCCTGCTCCTGCAAGCCGGCTTCGAGGGGCCAAACCCTCATCTTCTGTGCAGTTGCGCACATCTCAACTATATCGAGTGTGCTCGTGGCACACAGTCATCTGCGTATCGAGCAAACCGATGACCTCTGGACTCAAGTTCTCTGTCCAAGTCGTCCAGCAAGATATTGGATAGAATCGGAGAAAGAGGACCGCCTTGAGGCACCCCTTGATGGGTTGCGTGAAGACGGCCATCAATCATGACTCCAGCCCGCAGGTACAGACCAATCAGCCTGAGAACCCGCTTGTCCTTAACCTTACGGGAGACTCTGTGCACCAGGATGTCGTGGTTGACCGCGTCGAAAAACTTCGCAAGATCCATATCCACGGCGACCTGATACCCTTGCCGGATGTACTCTTGCACCTGATATACTGCATCATGTGCAGAGCGTCCTGGCCGGAATCCAAAACTCCGATCCGAAAACTCCGGATCGAATATCGGCGTGAAAACTTGGGCAATGGCCTGTTGGATAACCCGGTCCAATACAGAAGGAATACCAAGCGGGCGTTTTCCACCGTCGGACTTCGGTATCTCCACACGTAGAACCGGAAAAGGGACATATGTCCCTTCCAAAATGGCAGAACGTATCTCCTTCCAGTGGGCTCGGGCAAAGGAAGGAAATTCAGCTATGCTAATCCCATCAACTCCGGGTTTCCCTTTGTTGGCCTTTACCTGCTTCCATGCTGAAAACATGTTGTCCCTGTCGAGAATACGCTCCAGTAGGTGTGATTCCGGAGGTTGCGTAGCCGTGACGCGCCCAGCATTATCTCCCCCAAACGGGTTCATCAATATGTCAGAGCTCATGGGTGGCAATTCTCCTTTCTTCATGTTCGGCCCTTCAGCGGGGTGAGTCCTCCCTGTCTCTCCAGGGCTCGTTTCCAACCGTCATGCCATCTGTGACGGTGTCCCACTCCTACTATGGCCTCTGCTGACTCCTGCCTGCTCATCACACAGGTTGCCCTGCATGGCGCTGGATATCTCCTTCCTTGTCTGCTTTTCTTGGCTTCGTATCTCATCTTCCGGCAAAAGCCCTTCCAGAAGATGCCGGGACCTTTGGGAACCGGTTGCCCCTTCCGGTAATCTCACCAG
Organism: Candidatus Syntropharchaeum sp.; assembly: GCA_026134025.1. Lineage (GTDB taxonomy): Archaea > Halobacteriota > Syntropharchaeia > Syntropharchaeales > Syntropharchaeaceae > Syntropharchaeum. The sequence continues at coordinate 866 of JAOQII010000056.1, read as the reverse complement.
GAAAGCTACATCCCGCATGGCAAACAGGTCTCCCCGGATAAGAACGTGAACCTTTGCTACACAACCGCAGCATTTACCCTATCTCCAGAACCCTGGGCTTTGTTATGTTGTGCTAACTTACCCGGAGACTGGGCCTTATATGCTATTTCTGTCCGCCTGCCTGTGCGGTGCACGCAGACAGGTCGGCTCATAGCTTTGCACTCCGGCTTCCTTCAGACCCCACCTCACGGTGACGCCCTTGCCTTCGGCTAGTACTTTCGCTACCATCATAAAATGATGGAACGGGGTTCATATACAGGGGACTTTCACCCCATAAGTTCACGCCCATGCCGGGCGTACACCAGCGGCTGCAGCAGACGATCCCGTCGGCAAACAAGTTTACCTCCGGTCTCGCTCCTGATCCGCGGCGATTAGGCAATAAATAGAGGAAGGTATCTCATGAGAGTTTTTAAAATCACAGGTAAAGTTATAAGCAGTGAATCAAGGGAAGGCATCAAAGGCCTGAGGGTGGAGGCATGGGATAAAGATTTGCTCGTGAATGATATGGTTGGTAGCGCCATTACGGGTGAAGGAGGAGCTTTTCGCATACAGTTTGATGAATCCTACTTCAAAGAGTTTTTCCTTGACCGCATGCCCGATCTTTTCTTTAAAATTTTTATCAAAAATACACTTATCAAAAATACAAAAGATTCTGTCCTCTGGAATGTGGATCGTGAAGATATAGAAGTGACTATCGAAGTAAAGGAGGTAAATGACATGACTACACAAAACAACAAGGCCATCTCTGTTACGCAAAAGGGAAGTGAAGTATTCAAATTTGTCACCATACGACCCTTCCAAAGGCAGGATGAAACTGCGATCGAGAA
>JAOQII010000055.1 GCA_026134025.1 Candidatus Syntropharchaeum sp. | reverse complement strand
TGCCTTGAAGTTTGCAATTTGTGATGCGCTGTCCAGGATGATCAAGTCACCAGGATTGACCGGATGTCCCTGGCTGCTGGTGGGGTCTGTGCCGTCGATCCAGTATCTGATCTGCGCGGTCTCGAGCGTCATCTCTGCTCGGGTTGCGTCGAGGTACGTTCCTGATGTTAGACTGGTCACGGAATCGGTCACTGTGAGGATTTCGTGATCAAAACATGTGAGTCCACTATCTACAGATATCGGCGCAACCACTGGTGCAAATTTTCCAGTTTCGTATTCGATGTAGTCTCCGCTCATTTTTGTGCTCCTTTTATGCTGGCTCGTTTTCCGTTAAGATGAAATTGTCCAAGTATCCTGTTTTAGCTGCTGCTTCTTCTGCTTGATAGTAAAACTTTATATATAGTCTTGGCTCTTCTGTTGGCATGCTGCTTATAGACTTTGGCTCTGGATGACTGCTTAAATCAAATTCTTTCCTAAAAAACAATGCTCGTACATTTTCGTTATTTACAATATCTATAACAAATTTAAGCGTTCCCCAGTTATTTATACTTGCTTTGTATTCTACAGCGGGGGACAATGTGTACTTGGTACCATCGCTAAACACTGAAAGCTCGCCAGAACTTTTTTCATATTCTAAGGCATAATCTCTTAGATTTGTTCCATCATAGTGCCTAATAACTATCCATATTGAATATGTCGAATCTGCAGATGCAAACGATATCTGAGCTCCGATCTTACTGTCTCGATAATCTGAAGTATAATAATATATCGCAGAATTGTCGTGCAGAGTCGATCCTGTCACTATTTTAGTTGAGAAATCGCCGAATTTCGACGTATCGTTTGATCTATTTATTGTTCCTGCACCAAGTATAGACACATATTTTTGTGTAGGAGATTCGTAATCATCCCACAAAATAATTTCTCCTCTTCTATCAAATGGTATAGCAGGTGCATGAACTCGTACTGCATGTTCAGCTAATCCTATTGTCTGTTCTTTGTTCCATACATCAACTGGGTCTTTTATAAACACGCTCGAAGGTATTATTCTGACCATTTTAATCGCTCCCGTATAATCTGCCACGTATCTCTGCAAGGCTCTTCTCGATTCGGCTTGCGTTGGCTTTATTGTCCTCACGAATCCAGTTGATCATCTTTCTGTTGTCTTCCTTAATCGATTCAACTGCTTTTTCCGTGTTCGCACACATTTCTGCAAGCCTTTCAATATCAATCGATTTTTCCACCACTGTGTTTTCTAATGTGACAATTCTTTCGTGCAAATACCATCCGACAATTCCACCGAAACCAAATAGTATCGCACTTAACACGCTCATCGCCCGCATCTCAACCGGAATCCATTCCAACATGGTCACCACCTGCTCCTTGCAAAAGCTGCTCGATATGATGCTCCTGATGAGTCTGCTGTGATGTGCACAGTGTGATTCCAAACGTCATCATCGTTTTCCCATACGATTGTCTCACCAGATTTCACTGTCCTCGCTTTTGAGTAGTGCTCGCCATCATCGCTGTTACGGATAGTAAGCGTCCCAGGACCATCATTTATCAAATAACCGGAGTCCGCAGGGACCTCAAGACCCCACGTATCATCATTCTTGATGTAAAGATACTTCTCACCGTTTGCTGAAAGTGTGTCTTCGTCAACAAACTCTAGATGTCGCTCAAACGGAGTGGCTTTCATCGATGATCACCTAAAAAACTCCTGCTTTTGCTGAATCTTCTAAATCATACGTGTCGGCTAACATTTTTTCATCGTCTGTCAGTGGCAGTCCCCACTTGACCCTTTCGAGTATTGTAAGCGGTGCGATCCCGTATCTGAATCTGACCTTGAACGATGTGATTGCTGATCCAGAATTCTCGATCCAGACTCTCAGTTTGTCCGTAGCCACGACATACAGCGGCATTTCATAGTTTAACTGCTCTTGATAATCGTCTGCAGCAGTGTTTGTCTGATAGTCAGATTGCGCTTTAAACCCGTAAGAGTCAAGTTTCATGACTTGCTCACCATCGCGGGTAACCGATATAAACACCTCGTTTGCAGTCGTGTGCTCTTCAGTCGATATGCCAAGTAGAACCGCTTTCTGCCCGTCTAGCGGATGTACAATCTGTCCAACAGTTGGGTTAGCACCGCTAGATGCCGTGATGCTCTTGGCAATCTCGTATATCTTCGTATACGTGTGCTCACTCTGTCCAGATAACGTTCCAGCAGCGATCTTTTTCGATATCTCAAACTTGTCGTCCAGCACTTTTTCATCATCTGTTAGTTTGATGCCGTACAACAACTTCTCGTAGACCGTTGGTTTCGTGATCCGCAAACTGTATCTATACCTCATCAGTTCTGCTGCGCCGCCAGATGGGTAATAACCGTATATCGATAACGAGTCCTTTCCAGTTACCTTGACATGTATCGCATTATCGATGTGACCACGTGCGGACAACATGCTGTTGATCATATTGTCGCCCGCATCAGTGTTCACACGTATTGCCGATGTTGGTACTCCGCCTGTAGCAGTTTCGTGCGTTGTTGCCAGATTTACGAGTTGAACAATGTAATCGCCATAATTGCTATATTCGCCGATCTCTTCACCGGATGCGGACGTTGTCACCGACCCGGACTCACCAAATATCTCAGGCCAGTATTTCGTTTTCATTGGGTCGATTGGAAACGCCATATTTTACTCCCCATTGAGTTTGTCTAACTATTCGATCAACATGTATTTAAGTACATCGTGACATATATCACATTTGTGACAACTTTACGAGTAAAACTTTCCAACGCCACATGGAAAAAGTGGTCGATTGCCAAAGCTGAAATTGGCGCTGGTAAACCGATATCTAGTGAGAAGGCGCTCGAAAAACTCATCGATGATTTTAATAAAAATAAAGGTAGACAGATAATATAATGTTCAACACCCTGCGAAAACGTATTGCGAACATCAAACAACGTATCTGTGAGTGGGTAGAAAAGGAAGACGATGAAATGGAAAAATGGAAAAAAGAAGACCCGTATTCTTATTATGACTACCTCTTCTCTCAAAGAAAGATTTAAAATGTTCATCACATCGTTTGATAGACGATTGAGGCGATATGAGTGGATGCATCAAAAATTCCACATCGAACATAAAACTGTTGCAGAAATTGCCGATATTATTGGGTGCTCTCCAGAAACTGTCCGAAAGCATCTCCAAAAACACGATCTGCTCGGCAGTGACAAAATCTTTGATGTGTACACCGGTCGCTTTCATGGACTTGGCAAACGTGCCATCATGTGGATAGTCAAACGAAACATAAAAACCATTAACAAAGTAGTCGATGAGATATATGACAGAACTACGTCACGAAACGCTCTCATTTTTAAAGACATCATCGAATCGATGGAAAAACTCGATCTCGACCAGGGCATTTCATCTGGAAAACAAGTCGACCTCACGCGCAAAGAACTTTACATACTCGGTTGTAAATTTTTTATATGTTTGTACGATTTCGATTCGTATTACGATGAGCGCGGTAGTTACATCTTGAAAAGAATCCTTGACCGAAAAGATGATTTTTTCATAGATGAACTTGCTGATCCCAAAAACTGGTATCCAAACCGCCCACACGATGCTTGGTCTAAACACCTCTTTGCTAGGTGCACCAAACACGGCGAACAGATGTTTTTTATAAACGCCAGCGAGACTACTATTAAACACGAAAACCAAACAGAACGTTGGTTCAATTCAATAAAAAAGAAAAAACAAACCCCGTGATGGGGTTATGTTCTGACAATCTCGTTCACCAGCAGTACATCCAGAACGAGTATCTGGTACGTCTGCATGTCCACGCCAAGCTTGATCTCATTCTCCGATTCTAGGTACGCATAGTTGCCAGACGATGGGGCAGACGAGGTTTCTGCAAGCGCTGTTGGAGTTGCAGCTGGTGCAGCAGTCGTGCTTCCGTTGTATAGGTTTACCAGTGACGCATTTCTGATCTTCTTGATCGGCGGAGCAGCGTTCACACCATCGAGCGTTATCGTCGTGCTTTTATCAATTTTTGCACCGGTATCGTTTATTACAATTATTTGTGTCATCGCTATCACTCCTCCAGTCCTTCAAACACTTTGCCCCACAGTGAGACCATTGCTCCATCTGCTGCAGCAGACCATGCTGGAATAGATGTTCCATCGTCTTTGATCTCCAAGTATGCTCTCTGGTTCCAGATCAGTTCAGGTCTTGGTAATGCAACAGGACCATTGTAGATCGCAGTGAGCGCATTCGTATCGAGCGGCATCGGGAACATGTTGACGTCCTCATTGACATTGTGCCAATCGTTGCCAGGCGTTTCTCGCCCGCTGACCCATATTCTCATGTAGTCTAGATGTGTACGCGGCACAACACCAATGTGCGTTAGCCTCACCGCCTCGTCCCCATCCAGATTCCAGCTCAGATCCATGAAGTTGTGGAGCACATTCCTCCCATCTCTCGTGAATCGATACGCTGAGTTTGTGGTCGTTGCAACAGCATTCTGCGCATACGTGATGTAATTCTTCACGTATGGTTTCGATGCAGCCTCTCCACCGTACAACGATGTCCACTTGTTCAGTGCAAGCGGCACGGTCTTCGTCACCGATAGTGTTCTGTTCTCTGATAGATCGACAACAGTGAACGACTGATCGATTGCCCCGCCTGTGACAAGTCCATGTGCATTGAGCGTCCTATCAACAACGTCCAGTGTCTTCGCCTCGACAAGTGATGCGCGGATGGTCACGTTTTCGGTGATGTCGGCTCCGCCTTCTGATGCACGAGGTGCTTTGATCTCGAATGCAAGCGTTTCTTTCGGCCCGATCTTCGGGCACGCGTCCATCGGAGTTCCACCCATCAGCAATGGTTTTCCAAGATTGAAGCAGAACCCCTCTGGCATGTCCGCATACTTACCAACTCCGCCAAAGAACGGGTTTCTGTTCGTCGTTGCTGCGTTGTATGGTGGCGCCATCAGTTCATTGAACACGATGTCGGATATCTCCTCACCGTCGGCCAGAATCTTGATCGACTCGATCTTCTGTCTTGCCCCTGCCGCAGTCACTGGTCCGATGACTTCGATGCCAGCAACCTCAAGCACGCTATCATTGTCTAGCTCGTAAGCGTCATCTGTGCTTGTGTCACCATTGGCAACGGATGATCCTGCCGTCAGGTTGGTTGTTGCGAAATCAAAATCAAAATCTCGCTTCCTTATGTCTAATAGACCCATTATATCACTCCCTTTTAGGTGTGATATGTGTTTATTTTAGATAGTATATAAATTGTGCTCTTAAAATTAGTAAATCCATAAATACTAATATGTTGAAAACTATAGACCTTGACATGGAATCAAGCATCACATTCGAGATCGATGATAAAGAAAAAAAGAAATTTCATGGAATCTGCATCAACAACAACGAATCGATGAGCGATGTGCTGCGTAAATGTGTAAAGAACTACATTAATGCACACAAGCCAAGATTCGTCTCGATCTCATGAAAAATCAGTCACGGGTCCAACGGTCGCCATCCCAATCGATTAGATCACGCCCATCCTGTTTAAGAACCAGAATGTCGCCGATGAACGCTCTTTTGAGCAGAACAGCGTGGTCACGTATGCTATAGTTTCCATAGATTCCACCGCCGCCCATCGATTCATCGATTAGGAGTTCATACGTGCCGTCTCCTGATAGGTATAGTGTCCCATTATCGACCGTGCACCGATATGTGTGAACCTTCTTATCCGAGTCCACACATCCACTCGAACACGCCGCAATGAGCAGCAGTACGACCAACATCGTTGTTTTCAGTTTCATGGTTCCAATACCTTAATAGTCAAAGTCTTGTTTTCCGGATCGTAAGTCATCAAGTACGGTCCGGAATCTTTCGTAAACGGCATTCCTTTGAGAACGGTTTTAGAAAATCCGCCTTTTGTGCCGCCATAAATACTAAAACCTCCTCCTTGTTTAGAAATCGAGCATACGTAAGATATGGTTTTTTTATCCATACTATATATTCCATTGCAACTACTATATAAACTTTCGTAATGTTTGTAAATTTGTACAAATTCCAAAACTTTATATAGGTGTAAAAAGAATCTATAATTATGAAGTGGAAATACATACTTCTATTGTCGGTGCTGATGTGCAGCATCTGTCTCGCAAGCGCAAAGGACAACTCGAGTACGGTTGTCATCGATGGCATTGTCGATATGCAAAAAGTAAGCGAACATGGCGCATCGTTCTGGAAATCAGCGAATGCGAACGGTGGAGCCGGGTATCTGCTTCTCGGCATCGGTCTGGTTTCGTGGATCCTTGTTATCATGTTCGCTGCTTTCAGCGGAAGCGCAAGCTACGCTATAGGTGATGCAAAAAAAGACGCAGATCAGGTCAGGAGCGGAATCGATCGGCTAAAGAGGGTGGTTGTCGCAATAATAGCGCCACCAGTCCTGCTGATCTTACTGGGAATATTTGTGGGATTGATATGAAGACGATCCCACTGATTTTTTTTGCAATGCTGTTGTGTCACACCGCATCAGCGTTCGATCTCCCAGCGCCGTTCAGCATTGTTAATGAAAAGGTGTTCGATGGCGATTGGAGCGTAGCGCATGGCGAAGGCACGCCTGTGAAGCATGTGAAACGTAGCAATCATATACGAGGGTGGATTGATATCATCGGTTTCCGTGAGATGTGCAACATCGATGGTGTTGATTACATAAATATTTCTCCAAAAGACACCGCGATCGTGAAGCGCGATTCGTGGCACACAAGTGTGGATGGGACAGTTGTTTCATTCAAGTCGACCTGCACGGTGAGAGAATATTATGGTTTCACGATTGCCACGCAACGCACTACATTCCACTGGAAGAAGAAGATATGCCGTAAAGTATGCCACAACAATAAGTGCCATATAGAATGCCACTGGACGCACCATCATGAGTATCAGACGATTTCCGCGGTTGAAAAATCTCCAAAAGTGTTTAATAACTCCATCGATTGCTACAATATCACAATAACGTCTTACAATAACTCTGTAACTCCATACACGCTCATATACGTCCCGCCTCGGTGGAACATCGTCAAACAAACCGTGACGTATCGAAACGCTACCGCCTCGTGGTACAATTTGACCGGATTGGTGCAAAAAAACGATGTTGGTACGGAGTACGTCAAATTTCTGAACAAGTCAAAATTCGTTATCGATGAAAAAGGAACAATCACCCGTCGTGCGGAGTATTTCGTCATCAACGAGGCTCCACTAAACTGGTCGCTGTTAGACATACGGGTCTGCACCCCGTACATTGAAAAGAGTGATTGCATCTGCAACACTACGATATACAACAGCAAGCCATCTGATTTCATTCTATGGAAGCCATTGGTCACCGTTGTGGGGATACTCGCATCGTTTATCATTGGAATATGTATTATAACTGGTAAAATCGCATGAAACACATTCTTATAGCCTTGATATTGTTGTTGCTACTCACTCCGTTCGCATCTGCAGGGTCTCCATTGAACCCAATCGATCTTGGGAAAGACATGATCTCCGACGGGATAAAAAACGCATTCCGCAGCATCGCTGATGAGATCATGGATACGATCTGCGGCTCCAATACGACTGCACCGAACGGGACAGCGTCTTATAAACACGATGCGGTCACATCATTGATATTGCGTTTTGCGACATGGGGTGTGACGCCGTTCGCATACCCCTCAATCCAGCACATTATGGGAGTGAGTTTTGTTGTAGGGTTAGG
>JAOQII010000054.1 GCA_026134025.1 Candidatus Syntropharchaeum sp. | reverse complement strand
AGCCGATGCGCGTTGAGACTGTGCGGGCCGGTGGCCTGTCTGCGGGCGGTGACGCACAGGCAGGCATGACCCGCCCGATGCAGGTGCGAGAGGACGAAGCACCGTACGGGGAAAGGACCAGCAATGAAGAAACCGGCGGCCAACCGTTACAGCCTTTTCATCAGCAGTGTTCAGAAAGAACTCGCTGAGGAACGGCGCGCAGTGAAGGATTTCATTACAAAAGACCCTTTGTTGAGCCGGTTCATTTCAGATGTATTTCTGTTCGAAGACATCCCTGCCAGAGACCGCAAACCTGATGATATCTACCTGAGCGAGGTCGAACAGAGGGACATTTATCTCGCCATTTTCGGCAGCGAGTACGGATGGAAGAACAGGGACGGCAAATCCCCCACTGAACTGGAGTTTGAACACGCCACAAGGACTCACCGTGAACGCCTTATCTTTGTCAAGGGAAATGACGACAAAGCGCGCGAGCCTGAGATGGCCAGGCTGGTGGCCAAGGCGGGCCGTCAGGTCACCAGACGCCGTTTTTCAGATACCCCCGGGCTGATCCGCGAGGTTTACGCCAGTCTCGTTGAATTCCTTGAGAATCGTGGTGCGCTGAGAACCACGCCCTTTGATGGCAGTGTGTGCGATGGAGCAACCCTCCGGGATATCGACAAATCCCGTGTAACGGCCTTTGTTGAAACGGCTGAAGCTGTGGGCAGGCTGAAACTCAAAGGATCCCGCGCTCCTAAGTCGGTTCTGCAGAATTTCAACCTGTTGCGGGATGGCCGGCCCACCAATGCGGCCATACTACTTTTCGGGAAGGATCCGCGCCGATTCTTCAATAATGTGCAGCTTCACTGCCTGCATTTCCACGGCACGGAAAAACGAAAGCCCATCGCTTCTCAGCAACCCTATGAAGGGAGCCTGATTGAAGTGATTGATGAGGCGGTTGAGTTTGTCCTGGGCAAGATCGACCGCCGGGTGGGTACGCATGCGGAAAGCACACAGGCTCCTGTCACGTTTGAGATCCCTCGCGCCGTTATCCTGGAGGCTATCGTCAATGCAGTCGCCCACCGGAACTACGATCATAACGGTTTTGTCCAGGTCATCGTCTTTGCCGATCGGGTAGAGGTGTGGAACCCCGGTGAACTGCCGTCCGGGCTGACCCCCGACCTTTTGCGGCAGCCCCACGGTCCGATTCCGCGCAATCCATTGATCGCTGAACCGCTGTTCCGGATAAAGTATGCGGAGAAAGTGGGCACCGGCACAACAGACATGATCGCAGATTGCAGGGCCGCGGGCCTGCCAGAGCCCGACTTCGAACAGCGCGGGCCCCATTTCGTTGTGACTTTGTGGCGGGATTGGCTGACGGATGAGGTCCTGTCCAGATACAACTTGAATGACCGCCAAAAGCAGGCGGTCCAATACACGAAGGTTACAGGCCGCATTAGTAATGCCCTGTATCGCGAAATAACCGGAATATCCGAGAGAACGGCGCTCAGGGAGCTTCGACAACTTACTGATCGTGGTATCCTTGCTAAAGTAGGTGGTACCGGACAGTCGGTACATTATGTAATTGCCAAAGCGAAGCCTGTCATTGGTAAGGGAGGAGGGAACCCGTCATGAACCCGCCAAACCCGCCATCGCTTTATAATCGGGGGAACCCGTCATGAACCCGCCAAACCCGCCACAAGCCGGATAGATGGATACAAATGAACTTGACAGCAAAAGGGACAAAATCGGGACATATGGGACATGACAACCGTAATGTTCAAGAGGGGCCGCAAAGGGACAAAACGGGGCATCAGATACAAAGGGCTTATAAACGGCTTAAAGGGCTCAAGAGTCGTTGGGAAATTATGCCTTACTTATGCCTCAAATGCCTCATTTTGAGAGTATTGGGGAAGGTACACACGAGAACCGCATGTGGAATGTGCCAAGAATGTGCCAAATGCGCCATAAGGAAAAAGGGGCCATGAGATGCAAAGGGCTCATAAAGGGTTCAAAGGACTCAAGACCTGCTGGGAAGTTATGCCTCACTTATGCCTCAAATGCCTCTTATCAAACATATGGGACGGCAAATAAGTAATGTCGAATGGATTGGGTAATGAATTGGGTAATAAAAGAGAGGTTTCACCACAGGCGCAGAGATGGATAATCTCGTTCAAAATATAGGCGAATTGGCCAGAGGTGCACAAAGACTTGCTCGCGAGGCTGCGCAGCAATATTCGGCTGAAGTTGAGGCTATCCTGAAGGCACAAAACCGTGATTTAAAGTGTATCGAAAGATGCCTTGACAGCATGCTCGATTTCTGCTTCGACGACGGCATGTTGGAATTATACAAAAAGCTCTGCCGCTACTACTTTGCCATTGACCCGGAGGCAGCGGCTTCATACGTCTGCGCATACCGTGACATGTGGGGGGAACAGTGAAAAGAATCTGAGAAAGCCCTCTGAATGGGAGTTATAGTCAAAAACCCGACAAACATAGCATGCTGGCGCACCGGATGGGGCGTCTGTAGAAATTCCGGAAAGAAGAAGTGGACGAATGGGTTCGTTCTGGTGGTGCTGCAGATACGTCTGGAAAAGGACAGGGCTCATGATTGTAGGTGGAAAAGTGCATGGGTAAAAAATTCGCAACATTAGGTTATGGGTTCCATCTGGCGGAAACCCGCATAATGCTTGCCTTCGCACTCCAGCAAGACGATCAGCAGTCTGTACGTGATTATTGCATTCAGAATTGGCCGCAGAAATCAGTCCCCAATAAAGTCAGGATGTGGAACCACTTGAGTAAACGCTATTTCAAAATTGATGGGGGTCGAATTGTACACACGCCTTTCCTGAAGTTTTACGGAAAACTGGCTGCGAACGAACAAGACAGTCTTGACTTAATTTTCTTCAAGCTTTGCTGCGAAACACCTGTAGTCTTTGAATCTCTCCGCGCTCTAGCGACAAGTAGTTTTCTAAATACGGGTGAAGCCGTTTTTGCCAAATATCATCTCGACCAACTTCTGGAAAATATCTTCGGTCACGTACCAAAGTCTACTTGCGAAAGAGTGCGTCAGATATTGATTAAAGCGGGAAGGCTTAGGCTCTCTGGCAATAATTATACAACTGTTGCTTACTGCCCCGCAGAACCCGTTTTGGGTTATGTCCTCTACCATGACGCCGAACAGAATGGATGGCGTGCCCCGTCAACGTTAACGATTATGGAACAAGGAACGATAGTTCCCGCTTTCTTGTGCAACCGCCCGCTTTTGGTCGCCGCAACCAAGCGTCTCGCGAGTAAGGGGCACTGCGAGTATCACCAGCATGGGCACACCGATCAGGTGCAATTAACTCATCATACTCTGGAGGAATTCGTAGATGCCTGGCAGTGATAAAGCCACCCCGGCTCAAGAAAAAGCTTTGAAGGAATTGAGCGGTCTCATTGGCATGCGCAATACGGGTGGACGCACTCTTTGCTGCCTAGTTGGGCCACAAGGCTCTGGGAAAACCTGGTTAGCGAGGCATATGAAGAATCATCCAGAATTCGGCGAGACAAAGTACGTAGCCGTAAATCAACTGTTGCTCGACATATTGGAAAAAGACCCGCTTTTTAAGGAAATCTTTGACTTTAATGCAGTTTCTTTGGGAACCGACTTGAAACGTTATGGAACCCGCCTACGTCGTGCGGTTCATGATTGGGTCGCTGAACAGTTTCTGCCGGATGGCTTGACAATACTAGATCATCTGGAGCTCGTCTTTGCTCTCGGCATTGATCCAACAACGACTTGGTACAACGATGCGGTCGGTAATAGAAGGATTCTGCTGGTGCTGACAGGAAGGATGGCTGGACAGCTTTGCCGTTGTGGTCAGCATACGCTGACGCGTGGAGATCAACCGATTGTGGAATTGGAGGCCTGATATGCCATTGATAAAAGAAATGTTCGATTTCACGCCGGTAAGCAGTTGGGTGGAAAACTTCAACGAGTCCACCCACGATGAAACCAGCCGTGCTCGCATCTTTGAAAATTTTGTCATGCTGCCCGAAGTGGAAGAATCGGCCAGGATTATTCTAGACCGGATTCACCGGCAACAGGGGAGAGGATTCTTTATCACCGGTCTGTATGGTTCGGGCAAGACCATCTTCATGGCTTGGCTGTCAGCAATCCTCACAGAACCGACGTTGCGCAAGCAATTCCTTGATACTAAGCCCGAGTGGGGATTGGATACTCTGGCTTCCAGAAAATATCTGACCATAAACTTCACCGCTATTGAAGTGCCTGATGAGACCCTTGAGGAAGCATTTTGGCACTCAGTGACGGACCATCTCCGGCATCTCAACCCGCCTGTTACAGCAACCCTGTCTAATACTGATGCGTACCTGGATACGTTCTACAAGCATACTGCCAGTGGAACCAAAAGTGATGTTGAGAATTGGCTTCGGGACAACCAAAACCTGACACTTGATAAACTTTTGCAATATGACAAGGAATACCAGAAATCCCAGATCGAAAAAGCTGTCGCCGCCTTGAACATTCAACTGGTTCAAGACCGGACCACTGTCACAGAGAAAGTCAAAAAACTTGTCGAGATCGCCCGTTCTCGCGGCTATGAAGGCGTGCTTGTCTTTATTGACGAGTTGTACTTACACCTGATTCAAAGCGACGACCATTTCAACCGAGGTACGGCCTTCCTCGGACAGTTGGCGGAGGCCGGTCTGGCTGGAGATCAACCGTTCTGGGTATTCGGAGCGGTGCAGGAAGAAATACAGGCCATCGCCCGCCAGGCCGGCAGGAACTATGACACTGAATTGATGGGCAAGCTCTCAGGTCAGTCCGGTCGCTTTCAGTCCATCAACATTCCCGTCACCCAATTTCATCGGATCTACAACCATCGCCTCTTCCGGGAGAATTCGAAGTGCGTCCATAAGCTTGCCGACCTTTTCCGGAATGAAATCCAGCCGCATTACCGAGGAACCTTTGCCGAGTTTTTCCGTCGCTACTTCCGGGACCGCGAGCCGGTTACTGATGAGGCAACACACTTCGCAGATGTCTACCCCATGCATCCATTCGCGTTGTATTGCCTGACCGTTATTACAAATCGCGGCGGGCGATCCCGTGGAGCACTTGGATTTGTCCAGGAATTTATCGAACGCCGTCTAAAAGCAGGAAGTGATTGGAAGAATATCGCTGTTTTAGATGATGTTTTCGATTACGAGGACCTGCGAAACAAGATCATTCAGGACGATCCTGAGATGGCCAAGTATTACGGTATGTTTGAGCGCTTCTGTAGCACAGCCCGTGACGAAGTCTTGTCCAGGGCTCCTTACAAGCGCTGGTCAACAAAAGATCAGGAATTTGCGAAAACCGCAAGCGAACGGCTTATCAAAGCCCTGATCGTCCTTTCCATGGTCAAGGAGGAATTGGATGTATCCAAGCTCAATGATGCACTGCTGCTGAGGTGGCTTGGCAAAGAAAACGATCCAGCCGGTAGTGACTACGAAACCTCGCGCCTTCTCGAAAAAATTGCTCAAACCTTTTCTCCGCTTCGCCAAAAAGGGAAAAACGACAATCCCACCTTCTTCTTATCGGTAGAAGGCGATGGCGGCGAGCGTGAAGAACTGCTGGTTGAAGTGGAGCGAGTAGTCAACGGATTCGCTGCAGACATTCAGACAGAAAGCGCCTACCGGTCTCAGCTTGAGCTTTTCTTGCGTTTTCCAGGTAGTCCCCTTGGGGGTACTGTGCCTCCTCAACATGGATTCACAACTCAGGTGGAAGTGGAATGGCAGCGAACGCGTCGTTTCGTTGACTATCGATTGGAACCGGTAAGAGCGTTAACCGGCGACCATGCTGTGGCGGGTTTTATCAAAGATGTTCCAGCTAACCGCGCACTGCACTTGGTGATGCTCTATCCGTCCTCCTCGCCTCTTGATGTTGAAATGGATAAGGTACGCCAAGGCAATGCCCGCGCCCTTGTGTGGCTGCCGTCGACCCTCCCCGCGCAGGATGTGGACGAACTCAAGCGCAGCATGGCTTTAGTCAAGCTCTATGGTGATTATCAATCGCAAGTCAACGCCGGTGGTGCATCGCAATCGGTACGACGCAAGCTGGAGCTGCTCGGTGAATGGATTGACCTCCCAGCTGGAGAGACAAGAGTTCAGCCTTCCCGCAAGGCTGTGGAAAAACTGCTCGAAGCCTTTGTGAACGGCGAAATCCGCCACTGGAATGCCAAGGATCAGGTTTGGGAAATCCTCTGCGAACCAGCCGAACTGTTGTCCCTTTACAACAGCATTCCTCAGAACGAACGATCCTTGCAGCAACTGATCGAGAAGATTGCCGGTAAGGCCCTGAACAAAGTATTTCACTATCATCCAAATTTCAGGGAAGCCTATTCGTTCACTGCCGATTTGTCAGGCACCATGAGGCGTCGGGTGCTGGAAGCCATCTGGAAAGGCCGCGTAACCGACGAGGATGGTACCGGCAAAGCCGATCTCGAAAAATATCTGGCCCCGTTGGGTCTGCTGAACACCAGCATGGCCGGGGAGGTTTCCGTTGCTCTTGGCGCAAGCAGTGCGGAAGCCTTCCGCAAAGCAAGAGACCGTATCCGTGACAATATTCGCAAGTCTGCCAGTCAATCAACATCCGTGGCGGAAACAAGGAAGCGTCTGCAAACAACCGACCTTGGTCTGACCGATACCTGGGTGGACATCCTCCTAACGCTTTTGATCAGCACTGGTGAGGTAAGCGGCTATACCATCAATGGCAAAACCGTTTCTCAGGAGGACCGCACCATCGGTAGTCCGGTAAATTGGCTGCAGGAACTGGACGAGTTACGGCCTGGAACTCGTCCGGATGAAACCCTTTGGTACGACCTGACCCAAGCGTTGAAAATCCTCGGACTCTGGAATGAAAGCACCAATTACAGTCCGGCGGCGGCTGAGAGATTGCTCGATACCATCAAGAAAGCCGAAGAAGAAGCAAAACATGAGTTTGCATCGGTTGAGCAATCTCCCCAAGCCTGGCCCAAAGCCAGCGTGCCTAATGCATTGGCGGAATGGACGGACATGTTTTCCTTGCCGGACGACGCCCGCGAAAGCCAGATTGCGTGTTTCAACGCTGTCCGGGACGCCATGCGCGACATGCTTGGTCTACCTACGGATGACGATCTTGACAACCCTCACCGTTATACCTGCGTTGAGGACTTCACCGCCCGTCTACGGGAAACCCGCGATTTCATGAGCCGCGTCCACGAATTAGCCGGGATTACTGCACGCCTTCGGGAATTGCATGCTCTTGGGCTGCCTCCAACCATAGATTCCACGTGCCGCTCTCTGCTGGACAAGATCGAATCCTATGTTAACACGGGTGGCGTGGACGGTGAGCTGAGTAAAATTATCGCGGAGTGGAAAGATCTGAAAGAACAATACCTCAACCAATATCTGAGTGAACATGCCGGACTACACCAGAAACTGAAGCAACTCCGCGATGCTGTCTTGACAGATTTTGACTACGGGTTTCTGAAAAACTTGTCATCGGTCGAGGGCTTGAGCGCCCACTACGACCCGGCTGAAATCGATCGGCAACTTAAACAACTGCTTTCGAATATGCAGGTCGCGAAGGTTTGTGAACGAAGCCCAGACGAGGTTAAAGCTGACTTGGACAAGGACTGGGTATGCTCCGAATGCAGATATAAACCTGGTAAACACCAGGAGTTCAAGCCGGAACATTACCTGGGATTGATTCATCTTGGCATTAAGGAATACCTGGACCACATTCGTGGCTGTGCCGACGACTTGCGTGACTATGTGGCGGATGAATCGGTG
>JAOQII010000053.1 GCA_026134025.1 Candidatus Syntropharchaeum sp. | reverse complement strand
GTGGGCCATTTGCAGCCATATTAATGCTGATAACTGCATATCTGGTCAGAAGAAGAGATAAAATGTAGCATGTCTCACATGCCAATCATCTTAAAGATATAAGTCAAATACCTTACGGTGTGTGAGTTGATAGAGGTAATAAAACTATCAAAAATATATAATTTAGGCGAAACTTATGTTCATGCGCTCAGGGAGATCAATCTTTCCATAGCACGCGGCGAGTTTGTTGCAATAATCGGTCCTTCGGGCTCTGGTAAATCAACGCTCCTCCATCTCATTGGTTGCATCGAACAGCCAACAACCGGTTCGGTTGTAATCGATGGAAAGGATACCGGTAGAATGAGCCAGCGTGCGCTATCAAAACTTCGATTGCACAAGATCGGATTCGTATTCCAGCACTTCTATCTTCTTCCGGCGCTGACAGCGTATGAGAACATCGAGCTTCCGATGAGAGAAGCAGGGTTGCGCAGAAGGGAACGAAAGGACAGAGTCCATGGTCTATTGTCAGCAGTCGGGCTCATCGATCGCGGGAGGCATTACCCCTATCAGTTGAGCGGCGGAGAGCAGCAGCGCGTTGCAATAGCGCGTGCGCTTGCGAATGATCCCCCCATCATTCTTGCAGACGAGCCCACGGGTGAGCTGGATACCCGCACCGGAACAGGCATTGTGGACCTGCTGGTAGCGATCAATCAGAAGTACAACAAAACGATTGTTGTGGTGAGCCATGATCCCGAGATTGCGCAACGGGCAGAACGAACGATCGAAATAAGGGACGGTGTGGTCGTAGATGTACTCTACTAAAATCGCGCTGCTGAATCTTGGCAGGAGGCGGTCGAGAACAGCATTCACCCTGCTGGCGATCGCTGTAGCCATTGCGATGACGGTACTGATGACATCAGCAGGATTAGGTCTGAAAGAAGGCTCATCCGCGATGTATGCGCAGGAAGTGGACTACTGGATCGTCCCATCCGGCTCTGGCGTCACCGATCCGATAACAAACTCGGAGCAGACGATGCTCGGAAGGGTTCACCAGAGTGTCGAAAGAATCATCGAAAATCCCGATGTCAACGGCGCAAGTCCGGTTCTTAACAGGGTGCTGTACGCATCGGATTGTGGAGACGGCAAAGGGCCAAAAGCAATCATCGGAATCGGGGTGATACCTGGAAGTATCGATGTTCCCCCGGTTTCATCAGAAGGGTTCACACCCGGTGATCCAGATGATACGCATGAGGCAGTGGTGAACGAGAAGACCGCCAGATTACTGGGCGTTCATACCGGAGACGTAATCTATGCAGGCGAATCGCAGACCTCGTTACAGCCGTTTACAATCGTCAATGTGGTCGCAATGCCTGAGTATTCGCTGAGCCCGGTGATCGTCCTCCATCTATCAGAACTCCAGAATATCACAGGAAATAGAGAGGGAGATCGGGCAAACCAGATTATCGTGAGCGGCGGGACCAGGGATTTCCTAAAATCGATTTATCCGGATGCAATTGTATTATCAAATACCGAATCAACGGCATATAGCATAATCAGCGACAAAAAGATACTTGCCACAACCATTGCTGTGGTCAGTGTATCGATTCTCATCTGCATCCTCTTCATCTCAACCACGATGATCATGTCAGTTAATGAGAAGCAGAGGGAGTTTGCAGTGATGCGGGCGATCGGTATCTCTGATGCGACGATCGCCAGAATCGTGCTCTCTGAATCGATTCTTCTGTCGCTTATCGGAGGAATCGCGGGAGCGTTCTTGAGTATCGGCGGAAGAGCGATCCTTAGCGATATCGGATACCGTCTGTATGAGACCCGCATCCCCATGGTGATGCCAACGCTGCTTCTGATCGCAGGAATTGGGGTGGCGGTTGCTGCCGGGGCGGTATCCGGGATATTCCCGGCTATAACATGCAGACGGCTTGACATAACCAGACTGGAGAGATGATGCTAGCAACACGAACAATCACCCATAATAAGGTTAGATCGATCCTGTCGATTACTGGAGTTGCAATCGCTGTTATTTCCATCGTTATTATCGCCTCGCTCGGGAGCGGACTCCTTGCAAAAGGCGATAGAACCTTTAAGCAGAGCACGATGCATCTGTGGATGACCGGAAAGAGCGTGGATCTGTCATCGCAGTATCTTGGAGCAGGAGAGGCAAGCATCGATGGTGCGCATGAACTGGCAAAGGAACTGCGAAAGGACGACCGCATATCTCTGGCATCGCCGATACTAACCGAGATTGTGTATGCATTCAAGAGAGGAGAGAAACCAAAACAGGTCTTCGGAATCGGAATCATGGGCGCAGTGGGCACAGCCGATACGATGGTGAGCGTATCCGCTGGAAACGCTCTTACCGCCAGTCCCCACTATAACGCTGGCAGATACGATGGAAACTGGACGTACGAGGTGCTGATCGATTCGAGGGCTGCGGAGATGCTGAACGCATCCATCGGCGATGACATCTTTGTAGGCAAGACACTATCCGAGGCAGAAGAGAAGCGATTCAGGATAACTGGCATCACTGACTCGCTCTCGATGTTCAGTTCAAACCCGACGATCATCTTTCCTCTATCCGAACTTCAGGACCTGACCGGAAATAAATACTACGACCGGGTGAATATGCTGATCATACGGCTGCACGACCCGGCGACCGCAGATGCTGTGAAGGAGACGCTTGAAGCGCAGTATCCGTACGAGGTCAGCACCAACAAGGAGTACCTGCGAAAGATCCTCATGCAGAACGCAACGATTCTCATCAGTGCAACCGCAATCGTCGCGCTGGCTGTTATCATGGGCATGGTTCTGGTGATAACCACCATGCTTCTCTCCTTAAACGAAAAGAAGAGGGAGATCGGAATATTAAAAGTACTTGGCCTCTCGAAAGGATCGCTTTTCACAAACACCGGACTGGAAGGACTGATCATCTGCGGATTGGGCGGGATAATCGGGTGTCTCTTATCATTTCCAATCTCCAGACTGCTTAATTACCTGATATACCGTGCTGTCGGATTCAATGATCTCGTTCTGCTCAAAGCAGAGTTCATCTACATGGGATTGTTACTTGCGGTTGTCATGGGTCTCGCATCAACCGCTGTTTATGTGGTCGGGATCAGCCGGATACAGCCGATGGATCTGCTCAGGGGGACGTGACATGCCGGAAATTTTTGATTTTTTTGTATCCACTTCAAAAGCGATGGTAAAATGCATCTTCTGTGGCGGCTAAATTCGTGATAAAAAATAATATAAAATTTTACATACTTGTATCGGGTGTATGCTGATGGCCTCAAAAGTGTCTACTGTTACCGGAATGTATAATTTGACCTGTTGTGTCAGGTCTACACAACAGACCTATCTGCATCGCACAAATTTCATCATTGATCGATACAACTATTTATGTATCATCCGGGTGTCGTGATAGCAGAGGTTGATGTATCATGATGAGAAGATATCTACAGCTACTCGTGCTTACCGCGTTGTTTTTATCACTGTCATGTACCACAGTCGTTCAAGCAGGGAAATGGACTGAGAGATCTGCTACTAACGTGTCTGGTGGTTATGGTGAGGCGGTGGTTGGCACGGGTGACGACATCTATGTTGCACGATGCCCGTATGCAACATCTACC
Organism: Candidatus Syntropharchaeum sp.; assembly: GCA_026134025.1. Taxonomy (GTDB): domain Archaea; phylum Halobacteriota; class Syntropharchaeia; order Syntropharchaeales; family Syntropharchaeaceae; genus Syntropharchaeum. The sequence goes on along the minus strand of JAOQII010000053.1, from coordinate 4,693 downwards.
CCATCGTTCTCGCGCTACGACCCTGATACCGATAGCTGGATATCAATGAACACTTCCGGGCTTCCATCCGGTGCATTCAGAAACGGCATGAGCATGGTGTGGGATCGTGACGATCACATATACGCTTTGTTTGGCGGTAGGTATAGTGATAGCAACAGAACACTGTTCTATCGCTACAGCATAACGAACGATGTTTGGGAGCAACTAACAGATACACCTCATGCGCAGGGGGCGGGTGATGCCATAACATGGTCAGAATATGATGATCATGTCTACGCTTTGATTGGCAGCAATGAACGCGAAACGATGTTCGCACGTTACAGTTATGATTCGTGGGATGCGTTGACCTTTAATTCCAACTGGACTTTTACTGATGATGGGGCTTCGCTGGTCTCTGTTGGCGAATACCTGTATGCACTGCGTGGCGAGTATGATGAGCGTGTCCCGAACGGCGATTTTGCAAGATACCACATCCCCACAGCCACATGGGAAGATATGAGTGATATACCTGAAAGTGAAGGTGTGGGCGACGGCGGATCACTGCTCTACATCGGTGATTGGATGGATGAACATGATGATCACATCTTCGCTCTCGGGGGGGGGGCGCGGATGAATCCCCTGGATACAATTTTTACCAGTACAGCATCTCCGGTAATAGTTGGGGCACGTTAAAGCCCATCCCCTGCCCGGTAGGATACTACGTTGGGAACCGGTTGGGTTATGCGAACAGCACTATCTACTACTGGCAAGGTGCGCCCTCAACATGGGATTGTGGTGGGGATGCCTTCTATATGTTTGAATTTGAAGCAGACGTCCTCAAAGGCGATCTGAACGGAGATGACCGGATCACCACAGCCGATGCGATCATCGCACTACAGATGGTGGTACGCGGAGAGCACAGCGATGCTGCGGACATGGACGGTAACGGGCGGGTTACATCGGTTGATGCGCTGATGATCCTACAGGAGGCGACCGCAACACCTGCACAAAATCAAACTAAATGGAAAAGTTCCGATGAAGGTGTCATCTCATATCTTGATGCTGGTGAATATATAGGACAAACAAAGACCGTAGAAGGGACAATCGTTAGAACATTCAAATACACACAGAGGAATATAATCTTTCTCAATTTCCATGATCCCTATCAAGGCTATTTCACAGTCATAATATGGTCAAGTGATTGGGATAACTTCCCATTTGAGCCTGAAATTTACTATGATGGAAAAGAAGTTAGAGTTACAGGTGAGATAATAGAATACAAAGGCACACCAGAGATTGTTGTAAGATACCCATCTCAAATTGAAGTGGCTTTCGGAGGTTGAAAGGTGGGCGGGTCTCGTCAGTTGATGCGCTCATGATCCTGCAGGCGGCGTCAATGTGAGGGGGTTTTATTATCTGGAATGAGTTCAGAAACCATACAGAACACAGAGGGGCGCAAGAGTTGAACAATGAAGCTCTGTGATTAATCTTCTTTGCCATGACCCGTATCATCGTAATATCGGACACACACGATCAGAAACTGCCAGACATATCGATCCCGCTGCTCAAAAGTGCGGATATGATCGTACATGCCGGAGATTTCACGTCTGTAGCATGCTATGAGTATTTGAAGAATATCAACGAGATGGTCGCAGTTTGCGGCAATTCGGACTGCGCGGAACTCAGGAGGCATCTGCCAGAACGAATCGTGTTTGATGTGGAAGATGTCACGATCGGAGTGGTTCATGATGGACAGTTATCCCTGACCGGCACCTGCGGGCTGTGGTATCTTGCAAAGGAACTCGAGGTCGATGTGCTGATCGTCGGGCATCTGCACACCCCGTTCATTGAAGAGTCAGATGTGCTCATTATGTGCCCTGGCAGCCCGACTGTGCCGAGGCTTGCAGATCGGACCGCAATAGAACTGGTGATCAAAGGAAAAAGTGTTCGCGGGCAGGTGATCCCGCTTGGAGCTGGCGCGTGTTTGATTGGGTGAATGACGTTAAAAATCAAACAGCGACGTCTGCGGTTTTTTCTCTGGTTTCTTTGGCTCCTTCTCTGGTTTTTCTGGCTCCACACGTACCTTCTCTTCACGAGCGCCAAATCCACCAAAGATCTCGATGCCCTCAGAAGCTCTGTCTTCGATTAATGCCTGCGCTTCCTGATAAATCGTTTTCACCTTCTTTGTATCCTTCTTGCTGCCGGTTACATAAGCAATTTCGCTGATATCGAGATTCATCCGCGCTGCAAGATGTACCGCATAATCACGATCTACAAACAACATCCTGATAAAAGGAAGAAAGTTTAAACGTGCATATCTCTGGGAAACCTGGCACAGCGTGCTGATCTTTTCTGATATCGCATCTCTTATCTGGCGGCTCGTTCTGGTGCGTCCGAGCCTGCGCCATCTCGATGGTGGCATGAACCGTGCTCCTGGATATTCATGGGACTTTGAGACCACAACACCAGAGGTCATCATCGCGCCTGCATACCGCCACATCCGGTAATTCTGGCACCGTTGGACCCTGCCAAGAAAGATATCAGCGCGTGAAAGTGCAAGCATCGCAGATGTCAGATCCCTGCCGTGATATTGATTGGGTAGATTCTCATCGATCCACTGGATGAGATTGTCAGGGGTCTCATCTATGCTGTATGTTGCGGTCAATGCTTCTTTGATATCCTTTCCTTTGAATATCTTTTTTAATGCCGTAAATATCGTATCTCTTGAATCCCGTGCAGATATGACCACATCTTCGCTATGCAGTTCGCTTTTCCCCTGTGCTACTGCCTGCAGATCATTGATCGCACTTCTGATGTCGCCGTGCGCATTCTCAGCAATTCTCTGGAGAACCTCTGCTTCACACGCGATTCCCTCATCATGGCATATATCCTTTAGTACATGTATTATCGATCTGCTCTGCAGCGAACGAAAGGCTATAGGTACGCACAGATCCTTGATGCTCTGCGAAACTCCATATAAATCGTTTGCTGTCAAAAGAATTGGCTGTGATGTGTTTTTGATAATTTTAACAAGTGACTGTGCTCCTCCTCTGTCAGCAGTACCATGGATGTTATCTGCCTCATCGAGCACGATCAACCGGATACCGCCGCTTATGGATGCCGTTTTCGATGCGGATCCGGCAACCTTCTGGATCACACCTGCTGTCCGCTGATCACTCGCATTGAGTTCGATAATCTCCCAGCCAAAGTCGTGTGCAAGCGCATGGGCAGCTGTCGTTTTACCGATGCCTGGTTTACCGTACAGGATTGCTGCCCTCTGCTCTGGTATTCCGTGCTGCCACTCGCCAGCCCATGCGCAGAGTTCGCGCACCGGCTTACTGTTGCCCACAATCGCAGAGAGCGTGTCAGGTCTGTACTTCTCAGACCACTCGATCGTCGCACCTGATGTCATTGATATTCATATACTCATAATTGGCATAATCAAAAGGATATTGGTTGATGGAATCTGTCCTTTTTCATAGATTTGTCGTATCCATCCACTTATTCTCCAACCACCAAATTACACAGATTTTCACGAGATTTTTTTTCTGTGTCAATCTCGTGATTTTATACCAGACACTATTTGATAGGTCAGAAGAAGCATCAGAACGTAGCGAGTTTTCCCTCTGTGACCAGTCTGGTGATATCGGTGATGTTTTCGAGCGATCGATCGATAATATCCTCGACATCGGTGTGGATGGTGTTTATATCTGCCCCCTCCGCCGGAACGATTCTGGCGTTCGCAACAAGCGGATGGTCGATGGGCTTACCGATCTCGGATAGAATGCGGACATATATCTCCTCGACTCCATCAACCGTTTCAGCTGCTTCTGACGCAATTTTATTGGAAAGCAGGTTGTATATCTTTCCAACATGATTGATCGGGTTCTTTCCACTCGTAGCCTCCATGCTCATCGGTCTGTACGGCGTGATCAAGCCGTTGCACCGGTTGCCGCGTCCAACCGACCCATCATCACCCATCTCTGCTGATGTACCAGTCACCGTCAGAAAGACCGATTCATTTTCGAGATCGTCTGCGGTATTGATCAGCACATCGACCTCGCGATCCGTATAGGTGGCTGACATATCCTTAATATGCTCGCGTAGTTCCTGGATTATGCTGGTATAGTGATCGATGTCATCGACATGACGCCCGACCATGGCGCAGGCAACGACCAGCGTGATCTTGTCCTTCTCGCGCAGTCCCATGACCTTGGTATCCTCCCCGATTGCAGGGATCCTCCTTCGAAGATTCATCAGTTCCTGTTCGGTCTGATATACGATCTGTTCGGTCTCTGAGAGCGGTGCAAACCCAACGCCAAAGGATGTATCGTTCGAACCCGGCACTCTTCGATGGAAGACGTCCTGGAGATCGGACGACCCCTCTCCGAGTTTACAATCGATGATGACATCGCTGTTTACATCCAGATTCAGAATGGTTGTATCAAGATATTTTCGTGCTGCCCGCAGTGCAGTGGTATCGGTCGGGATGTGTACGCCCTCAAATTCCTTTGTGGCTCTGCCGACCAGCAATATATAAATTGGAGAGGTTACCTGCCCCCCTCCGAACTGCGGATACGATCTCCCAGCCACAATCTGTGTCTCGTCGGTGTTATGATGCAAGACTGCTCCGCAGCGATCGATGTATTCCCTGCAAAGTGCGTTGCTGACTGCTTCTGCTAACCCATCTGCGATGCTGTCTGGATGTCCGATA
>JAOQII010000052.1 GCA_026134025.1 Candidatus Syntropharchaeum sp. | reverse complement strand
ACCTCCGGGTGTTCCTCACCCTCTCTTCGCCTTTACCCTGGATCCTCAGGGTTTTCTTCCTTCGGCTCCTCGATTAGTAAGACAAGCCCTTCGGATCTTGACAGCTACCTGGAAAGCCGGTACATATTGGCCAAATTTGCCGGCGGCTCCATCCTCCGGCCGGGGTCAAGGAGTTGACGTGCCCTACGTATTAAGGTGCATCGCCTGTGGCGCCGAGTACCCTCCCGAGGGGATCCGGGCAAGCTGCGATTGCGGCGGGCTCCTGGACGTGGAACATGATCTCCCCTCCCTCCGGGTCTCGCGGGAGCTGTTCGACGAACGCCTAAACCGTTGGGATCCTGAAAACCCCCTCTACCGGAGCGGGGTATGGCGGTTCCGGGAGCTCGTGCTCCCGGTAGAGGAGTCGGAGATCGTCTCTCGCCCCGAAGGGAACACCCCGCTCTACAGGAGCGAGCGTCTCTCCCGGTGGGCCGGGGTGCGGGAGCTTTTCCTCAAGCACGAGGGGGAGAACCCCACCGGCTCCTTCAAGGACCGGGGGATGACGGTGGGGGTGACCCAGGCGAGGCTCCTCGGGTGTCGGGCCGTGGCTTGCGCCTCCACCGGGAATACCTCGGCCTCCATGGCTGCCTACGCCGCCCTGGCCGGCCTTTCGGCCATCGTGTTCATCCCCCAGGGGAAGATCGCCCTGGGGAAGCTCGCCCAGGCCCTCGCCTACGGGGCCAAGACCCTGGAGGTGAAAGGGGACTTCGACGCCGCCATGGGGCTCGTGCGCGAGATCTGCGAAAAGCTCGGGATTTACCTTCTCAACTCCCTGAACCCCTTCCGCATCGAGGGCCAGAAGACGATCGTGTTCGAGCTGATCCAGCAGCTTGGTTGGAAGCCACCCGACTGGATCGTGCTGCCGGCCGGGAACCTGGGGAACACGAGCGCTTTCGGGAAGGCGCTCAGGGAACTGGCCGACCTCGGGCTCATCGAGCGGCTGCCGCGCCTGGCTGCGGTCCAGGCCAGCGGCGCAAACCCCTTCTACCGCAGCTTCCGGGAGGGCTTCTGCCGCCGGGAGCGGGTGCGGGCGCAAACCATCGCCACCGCGATCCGGATCGGGGACCCGGTGAGCTACCCCCGGGCGGTGCGGGCGCTGAAGCTGACCCGCGGCCTGGTGGTGGAAGTCACAGACCAGGAGATCATGGACGCCAAGGCCCAGGTCGACGCGGCCGGGATCGGCTGCGAACCGGCCTCGGCCGCCGCGGTGGCCGGGACGAGAAAGCTCGTCCAGGAAGGGACGATCAAGGAAGGGGAGCGGGTGGTGGCGATCCTCACCGGGAACCTCCTCAAGGACCCCCAGGCCACCATCGCCTACCACCTGGGGGAGCTCCCGGGGATCGAGCCGGCTTTCGCCAACCGCCCCTTGGCGATCGAACCCACCCTGGAAGCGGTGAAGGAGGTGCTCTAGATGATCGTGATGAAGTTCGGCGGGACCTCGGTCGGGGACGGCGAGCGGATCCTGAAGGCAGCACGGATCGTTGTCAGCAAGGCCACGACCGTGGGAACGCCGGTGGTGGTCGTCTCGGCCATGGAGGGAGTGACCGACGCCCTCATCCGGGCCGCCCGGGCCGCCGCCCACCACAAGAGCGACCTCCTCCACCGCACCATCGCCGAGCTCTACTCCCGCCACGAGGAGGCGGCCCAGAAGGCGGCCGCCCCCGGGGAACGGGGGACGCTCCTTACCGAGGTGCGGGCCCTGGTGCGGGAGTTCGAGAACCTGTGCTCCGCCATCCAGGTGCTGGGGGAGCTCACCCCCAGGGGCCTGGACGCCGTGGCCTCGCTGGGGGAACGGCTTTCGGTGCGGCTCTTGGCTGCTGCGGTACGGCGGGAAGGGGCTCCGGCCCGCGCCATTGAGGCCACCGAGCTCATCGTCACAAACGGCCGCCATGGGGCGGCCTCGCCATTAATGGAACCCACCCGCGACCGGACGCGCAGCGTACTCCTCCCCTTGCTCGAGGAAGGGGTGATCCCCGTGGTCACCGGGTTCATCGGTGCCACCGAGGAGGGGGCCATCACCACCCTGGGCCGAGGGGGGAGCGACTTTTCGGCCGCGATCCTGGGCCACTGCCTCGATGCGGAAGAAGTTTGGATCTGGACCGACGTGGACGGGGTGATGACCGCCGACCCCCGGATCGTCCCCGAGGCACGCACCCTCCCCGAGCTCTCCTACGCCGAGGCCGCTGAACTCTCCTACTTCGGGGCCAAGGTGATCCATCCCAAGACCATCCTCCCGGCGGTGGAGCGGAAGATCCCCATCCGCATCAAGAACACGTTCAACCCGGACGGTCCCTCCACCTTGATTGTGGAGGAACCCCAAAACAACGAGGCCCTGGTGAAGGCCATCACTTCCATCAAGGGCCTGAGCCTCCTCACTGTGGAGGGTCGGGGGATGCTGGGAGTGCCGGGGATCGCCGCCAAGCTGTTCTCCGCCGTGGCCGAGGAGGGGATAAGCGTGCTCATGATCTCCCAGTCCTCCTCGGAGCAGAGCATCTGCTTCGTGATCCGGGAGGAGGAGACCCAAGGGGCCCTGCGGGCGCTGGAGGAGGCCTTCGCCCCCGAGATCGCTGGCAGGAACGTGGACCGCATTTGGGCCGAGCGGGGGGTGGCCATCGTGGCCGCGGTGGGGAAGGGGATGAAGGAGGTCCCCGGGATCGCCGCCAAGCTGTTCGGGGCCCTGGGGCGGGAGGGGATCAACGTCATCTCCATCGCCCAGGGGTCCTCCGAATACAACGTGTCGCTGGTGGTCAAGGAAGAAGAGGTGGACCAGGCGGTGCGCGCCATCCACCGGGAGTTCTCCCTCGGGGGCTGAGGATGGCGATCCCCGTCGTCCTCTTTGGCTGTGGCACGGTGGGCAGGGCCCTGGCCCGCGAGGCCCTGTCCCTGGGAGACGAGATCCGCTTCCTCGCCGTCCTCGATAGCTCCGGGGGCGTGGTGGATCCCTCCGGGATCCCGGCGGGCCGCCTGCGGGAAATCCTCTCCTTCAAGGAAAAAGGAGAAGGGCTCGGTGCCACGGGCTTGACGTGGGAGGAAGCCCTTGAGGCAGTGTGCGCCCTCCTGCGGGAGGGGCGTGGGGTGGTGGTGGACGCCACCGCCTCGGAGGGGACAGTAGGGTTCCTCCTCGAGGCGCTGGAGCAGGGCTGGGGGGTGGTGCTCGCCAACAAGCGGCCGCTTGTCGGTCCCTGGGAGGACTACCGGCGGCTCACGGCCTCCGGGAGGCTCCGGTACGAGGCCACGGTGGGGGCGGGCCTACCCGTGATCGCGGTGCTAAGATCGCTCCTTGCCACCGGGGACGCGGTGTACCGGATCCGGGGGATCCTGAGCGGCACCCTGGGCTTCCTCCTCCATCGGGTCGAGGAGGGAATCCCCTTCTCCCAAGCGGTTCGGGAGGCCATGGCCCGCGGCTACACCGAGCCTCACCCGGCGGAGGACCTCTCCGGGAAGGACGTGGCCCGCAAGGCGCTAATCCTCGCCCGCACCCTTGGGCTCCCCCTGGAGCTCCGGGAGGTGGCGGTGGAGCCGCTCTGTCCCCCGGATCCGGGGGAGATGCCGATCGAGGAGTTCCTGAAGACCCTCCGGTTGATGGACGCTGGGATGCGCAGGCGCGTCGAGCTGGCCGGAAAGAAAGGGAAGGTCCTCCGCTATCTGGCCGAGGTCTCACCGGAGGGGACGCGGGTAGGCCTCATGCAGGTGGAGTGGGAGAGCCCCTTGGCCCGGGCGAGGGGACCGGAGAACGTGGTCGTCCTCGAGACCCGTCGCTTCCGGGAATGGCCGCTTGTCATCAGCGGCCCCGGGGGCCCCCGAGCACCGCCGCCGGGCTTCTCGCCGATATCATCCAATTAGGGGAGGAGCTCTAGGAGGTAGCGATGGAAAAGATCTCCGTGGGGATACTCGGCGCCACCGGCATGGTGGGGCAGTGGTTCGTGAAGTTGCTCGCCGACCACCCCTGGTTCGAGATCACGGCCCTGGCGGCCTCGGCCCGCTCGGCCGGGAAGACGTATGCGGAGGCCACCACCTGGGTCATCCCCGGGGAGCTGCCGGAGGCAGTGCAGGGGATGGTCGTTGACGCGTGTGACCCCCGCCTCCCCTGTCGGCTCGTCTTCTCCGCCCTCCCCGCCGAAGAAGCCGGGCCGATAGAGGAAGCCTTCGCCGCGGCCGGCTACATCGTCTCCTCTAACGCGAGGAGCCACCGCTACGACCCGGACGTGCCGCTCCTCATCCCGGAGGTGAACCCCGACCACCTCGGACTCATCGAGGTCCAGAAGAGGCGGCGCCGCTGGCAGGGCTTCATCGTGACCTGTGCCAACTGCTCCACGGCCCAGCTCGTGCTGGCCCTGGAGCCCCTGCGGCGGGCCTTCGGGCTCCGGGCGATCAGCGTGGTTACCATGCAGGCCCTCTCCGGAGCGGGCTATCCCGGGGTGCCTGGGCTCTCCATCCTCGACAACGTCATCCCCTACATCCCCGGGGAGGAGGAGAAGGTGGAGCGGGAGCCCAAGAAGATCTGGGGGGTGCTCCAAGGAGAGAGGATCACGGAGGCGGAGCTAGCGATCAGCGCCCACTGCCACCGGGTGGCAACCCGCGACGGGCACCTGGAAGCCGTATCGGTGGCGCTTGAACAGAAGGCCGCCCTGGAGGAGATCATCGCGGTCCTGAAGGACTTCCGGTCCCTCCCCCAGGACCTCGGGCTCCCCAGCGCCCTGTCCCAGCCGATCGTGGTGAGGAAAGAACCCGACCGCCCCCAGCCGCGGCTCGACCGCGAGGCGGGAGGGGGGATGAGTGTGGTGGTGGGACGGGTGCGGGAGTGCCCGGTGCTTGATTGGAAGCTGGAGGTCCTGGGACATAATACCGTGCGCGGGGCCGCGGGGGGCGCCATCCTCAACGCCGAGCTCCTCCTCGCCCAAGGGTACCTGAGCTGAGATGAGGTACGAGCGGGGGACACTGCACGAGCTCCTGGGGGACTTCGTCGTCTACCGCAGCCTTGCGCCTCAAGACGCCAGGCTCCCGGGGCTAGACGAGATCTGGGCGGAGCTCGGCCTCCCGGAGGGGGCCCTCCCCCGCAAGGGGGAGGACGCCTACGCCCAGGTAGTCCTCCGTATCCTCCAGGCGGCCCAAGTCTTACGTACCCGGGCGCCCCTTTCCCGCCTCCTCTACATCGGCGACACCAGGAGGAACGACGCCCTCACCATCGCAAGCTTAGGAAAGCACCTCCCCATCCGGGGGTTCATCGCCGCCGAGGCCACGGATGAGGCCAAAAAGGTCGAGATACAGGGCGGGGTGATGTACGCCAACCGCTGGGAGGCACTGGCGGACTTCCTCACGTGGCTAAAAAGGGAGGGCTACCCCCTGGACGAGGGGACAGCGCTCCTCTTGGACCTCGACAAAACCGCGTTCGGAGCGCGGGGGAGGAACTCCCAAGTCATCGATTCCGCCCGGGTGGCGGCCCTGCGCCGCACCGTGGAGGAGGCCCTGGGGGGAGCCTTCGATGAGCAGGCCTTCCGGGCGGTGTACGACGAACTCAACCGGCAAAAGTACCACGGCTTCACCGCCGACAACCAGGATTACCTCGCCTACATCTGCCTCATGGTCGTCGGGGGCGCCTATGAGTTCTCCAAGCTTCTTTCCGACCTCGCGGCAGGGCGCCTCCGCACCTTCGCCGACTTCATCGCCGCCTGCGATGGGAGGCCGATCCCAAAGGAGCTCGCCCCGATCCACCAGGAGGTCTACGCCAGTTTCAGGCAGGGCAACCCCACCCCATTCAAGAGCTTCCGCCGGTGGGAGTACGAGGAAACGGTGGCACGGATGGATAGCCTTCCCGACGAGGCGACCGAGGAGGTGGTCCTCGCTGAGGAGATCGTCCTCACCCGGGAGGTGGTCGAGCTCTGCCGTCACCTCAGGGGGAAGGGGGTGCTCATCTTCGGCCTCACCGACAAGCCGGATGAGGCCTCGCTCCCCCCGGCCGAGCTCCGGGCCCGAGGCTATCCCCCGCTCCACCGGGCCCGGATGAAGCTCCTCGGCACCCCACTCGGCCTTTAGACAAACCTCGCGGTTTTTGCCACCAAGGCACAAGCAAAGATCAACTTCGCTTCGCTTGCTTTCTCTCCTCCCTCTTCAGGTACTGGAGGATCGCCTCCACCACCAGATAGTTCACCGATCGGTCCTTGGCCCGGGCCAGCTTCCGCAGCTTCGTGAGCACTTCCATCCCCCCCTTAGACGGCGGGATGTAAAGCGAAAGCTTAGCCGTATTCTTAGCGGCTTGGCTCTTCGGTCTAGGCATGTTTCACCCTCCTTCATCACGTTTTCGGAGATAGCATAGCATGATTTGCTTCCCTTGTCTAGAGTAACTCCCATAATGAGTGTGACAAGTGCACTGGAGGTATTGTTCTTATGAGTTGTGCCTTGTATGGCCTGGCCTGTGTTCGTACCTTAAAGGACCATGGAGAAAGCGGTGCCGAAGCTTTTCGTCGGGGAGGGAGCCGAGCAGATGGCCTGGGAGCATGCCAAAGCCCTCCTCGGAGCGCCCCCGGCGGGGCATCCTGATCTTTTCGCCGTCACCCCGGAAGGGGCGAGCATCGGGATCGATCAACTGCGGGAGGCGATCTGGTGGACCCGCTACGCCCCGGTGCGCGCCCCCCATAGGGTGGTGCTGATCGGGCCAGCGGAGCGCCTTTCCCATGAAGCCGCAAGTGCCCTGCTCAAATCGCTGGAAGAAGCCCCGGCTTATCTCACATTCATCCTCTACGCTTCCTCCCCTGATCACCTCTTGCCCACAGTGCGCTCCCGCTGTGCCCTAGTCTGGGCCGAACCCCCACGGGAACTTTGGAGAAAGAAGCTAAAGGCCGCCGGCTACACCGATCAGGATATCGATTTCCTCCTTGAGTTTATTCAGAACGAAGAAGACATCGATTTCTTTACCGAAACTCGCAGGGTCCCATGCGAGGAATGGGAAGAGGCAAAGCGCGAGGTGGATGGCCTCCCGCTTCTGGAGCTGGCCGATAGGTTCTGTGCCTGCTCAGCGGATCCGATCCGACGGCGTGTCGTGGCAGCGGCGATCGCCATGCAGCTTCCCAACTCGGCAGGGGATGAAATCCTGCTTGCCGCCGAGCGGCTGGCTCGGGGGGGGAGGGAAGCCGCCCTGACCTTTCTAAGGGAGCTGTTACACTTCCTGCTCAGGGATGCCCCTCAGGGCGCTTTTCCCGTCTCCCCAGAGCGGTTGGCCGCCTGGGCGAGAAAGATATCGCTTGCCCGTGGGGAACTTGAGGCCAACGTTAACGTTAAACTTCTACTCGAGGTGATCCTCCTTTGGCCGAAAAAAGGCTGAAGGCGCTGGTGCGCCGATACGGATCTTGTCCGGAAGTCCATCTTTCGGTATGGGGGGGCATTGTAGGACGAACTGGCCAAATCTGGATCGAGGACGACGGCCGTGGGGTGTGGCTTGTCAAGGTCCTTCGCTCCCCGGTGCACGAGCAAGGTGAGCCCGAAGGCACGCTCCTCCGGCCGGCTGACGAAGGCGATCACAAGCGGTTTAGGGAATGTGAGTCGGAGGTTCCTGGCCTCATCTCCCGAGCCCAGAGCCGGGCTTCCGCCCAGGGCCTGCCCATGCGGTTTGTTTCGGGCCAGTTAGACCTCAAACGGCGTTTCCTCAGGCTACAGTTCACCGCTCCAGGCAGGGTCGACTTCCGAGACCTGTTGCGGGACCTAAGCAAGGAGCTCAAGCTGCGCATCGAGTTCCGTCAAGTAGGGCCCCGGGACGTGGCCCGCCTCCTGGGAGGGCTGGGACCGTGCGGGCGCCCGCTTTGCTGCCGGACTTTCCTGAGACAACTCCGCCCCATCCCCCTGGAGCTCGCCTTCGACCAAGGGCTGTTCTTCTCCCCTGAACGGATCACTGGTTGCTGCGGGCGGCTCATGTGTTGTTTGGCTTACGAGCACGCTCAATACCTGGAAGCGCTTCGGGGGCTGCCCAAGGTTGGGGAAAAGATCGTCCTGGAAGGGAAAAAGGGGAAGGTGGTGGGGATAAACATCTTCCGCAACACCCTGGCCTTGGCCTGGGAGGACGGAAGCCGAGGGGAAATCGAGTGGGAGAAGCTCAAGTCGAACTCGGAGCCGGAAGCCCCTCCAGCTGAACCGTCTGGGTAGGAAAGGCGAACTCAATCCCCGCCTCCTCGAACCTGCGCTTGATCTCCAGGTTGATCTCCTCCGTGGCCTCGAGGAACTTCTGGTAGGCGGTGTACTTGCACCAGTGGATGACGAGAATGTTCAAGGAGTAGGGGCCGAACTCCTTAAAATAAACCCAATAGTTCTCCGTGCTGGGATGCTCCGCCAGGATCTCTCGCAGGATCCTCAGGGCCTCCTGAACCTTTTCATAAGGGGTGTCGTAGGTGATCCCCACCGTGTACATGTTCTTGATGGTGGGGCGCTTGGCGATGTTGTTGATCTTGGCGTTGGCCATCAGGCGGTTGGGGATCGAGACGACCGTGCCGTCCAGGGTACGGATGCGGGTGGAGCGGAGGCCGATGGCCTCCACAGTGCCGCTTATGTCCTCCACATCCACCCTGTCCCCCACCTGACAAGGTCGGTCCACCAAGAGGGCCAGGGCGCCGATGAAGTTGGATAGCGTCTCCTGGGC
>JAOQII010000051.1 GCA_026134025.1 Candidatus Syntropharchaeum sp. | reverse complement strand
GGGGAGGTTATCAAGATCGGTGAACCTTCAGAGATTATCAGGCTATTCAAGGATAGAGAGGAGGTTATGGGGGTGTAATACCCCAAAGGGCCGGTAGATCAGGGGTAGATCGCTACCTTGGCATGGTAGAGGCCTCGGGTTCAAATCCCGACCGGTCCATTTGTTTTAGGAGATTCAGGATGTACGAAAAGGAGTTTGTCTCAAGCCTGAGCCCGAAACAGTTGCACTATCTCAAGAACGCACGCATAGGTGTTGTTGGTGGTGGGGTCATCGTGGAACTCCTCCAGCGGTGGCATTTCAAGGAGATAAGGGTTCTGGATATGGTTGTTCAGCTCAATCACATCTATATGGATCCGTTCTTCAAGAAGGAAGATCTTGGAAAGTTTGCCACCTACAAACCGCTCACAGATAATATCTGTATAAAGGTGAGCGGAATCCCAGAGACTGTAGATGAACTCAAGCATGAGTTGCGCAGTATCGATGTTGTGATCGGGTTTTGCAACCAGAAACACACGGCGATAGCATCAAGAGAACTTGGTGTGCCTTTCATAACGTCGGGACTGATCACAACATTTCTGCCTGATGGTATGACCTTTGAGGAAGCGAATCTCCCGGATCCTATTATGCTAAACCCTTCTCTGACTTCAATGATACGATCGATCCAGTCATTCGAGGCTGTAAAGCTCTTAACAGGTATAGGAAACCCAGTGTTTGCCCCAAATGCAATAAAAATAGATCTTCTGAACTATCAACTTAAGAGGGTTAGGCTGGATCTTTTATGAGCCAGGATAATAACTGGATGCTCTTTTTTGCAGATAGCATCTCCAATCAGAATATGTATTATCTGACACATTTTCTCACACAGGATCCGTTCATCTATCTGGGGGATGGAAATCAGAATGAAATTCTTTTAACCTCAGAACTCGAGATAAATCGTGCAAAAAAGGAGTCGCGAATAGCGGATGTACGCTCTTTTGCAGACTATGCAGACTCAAACTCGCATAATATCGTGTCTGTGATGATCAGGCTCTTGAGAGAAGAAAATATCACTACTGTTAAAGTTGAGAAGAACTTTCCGATATACCTTGCCGATAAGCTACGCTCAAACAGTATCGAACTCGTTATAGCGGATCTTCTGGGTGAAAGAAGGGCTGTTAAGCGTTCTGATGAGATCAGGATGATAAAAATGGTTCAACAAGCGACCACTTCTGCGATGCAAGCTGCGATCGATCTTATAAAATCGTCAAAGATGAAAAAGGGTTTTTTAACCTCGGCGATGGTGAAACAGAAGATACTGCATAGCCTGATTGATCATGGCTGTGAATCAGAAGAACCGATAGTTGCATGTGGCAAAGACTCGGCAAACCCCCACTCAACAGGTTCTGGAAAGCTTCTCATGGATCAACCAATCGTGATCGATATATTTCCACGTGGGATACGTAACCGTTACTATGCGGATATGACAAGAACAGTCGTGGTGGGCGAGCCGTCCCGCGATATCCTTGAGATCTACGATGCGGTGCTCGATGCCCAGGAGGAGGCGATCGGGATGGTTAAGGCAGGTGTTAATGCTGCGGATATTCATGCCGCTGTCAATGATAAGTTTGAGGCACAGGGATATGGGACGCTGAGGACAAAGGCAAAATCGGGATTCATACACTCAACAGGACATGGTGTAGGATTATCACTCCATGAACTCCCAAATATCGGCGATAAGGATTATATACTGAAGGCTGGAAATGTCATAACGATCGAGCCAGGGCTTTACATACCCGCTGTAGGCGGTGTGAGAATAGAAGATCTAATTCTTGTTAAAAGAAATGGGTTTGAGAATCTGACTGCATTTCCGAAGGAGCGTATCGTGATATGAGGTACGATCTTCACATTCACTCGAAATATTCGCCCGATAGTAGGCTTGAGGTTGAGGATATAATAAAAACCGCAGCAAGCGCGGGTCTTGACGGGGTCGCGATAACAGATCACAACACAATAAAAGGTGGTCATCTTGCAAAGAAGCTTAAGGTTCCTGATCTTGATGTAATCTGTGGGTGTGAGTTTAAGACAGATCAGGGCGAGGTTATAGGGCTATTTTTAACAGAAGAACTTGGAAGATCAGGGCGAAGAGCAGAAGAGGTCATCGATGAGATAAAGGATCAGGGCGGTCTTGTGATCGCGCCGCACCCATTTGATAGGTTCAGATCTGGCATCGATCCGGTGAAATTTAGGGATAGGCTGGATGCGATCGAGGCTCTCAATGCAAGGTGCGTTCTTCGGCGTTTTAACCAGGCTGCAGAAGTCTTTGCAAAAGATAGTGGGGTTGCGCTTCTTGGCGGTAGCGATGCCCACACAGCATCTGAGATCGGGCGTGCATGGACATTCTTTGATGGTAACGACCTGAGAGGTGCAATTAGGCGATGTGAGACTGAAGCTTGCGGAGATCTCTCATGCGTCTTTAATCATGTGGTTTCCTTCTCAGTTAAACTTTTAAAGAAGATTAGATATTAGCAATTCAAAAGAAGAATTCGGTGATTTATTGAGTAAGAAGTATGGGCGAGGTGCAAATGAGTGCAGGCGTTGCGGACGCAAGCAGGGATTGGTTCGCAAGTACGATATTTACCTCTGCAGGCAGTGCTTTAGAGAGATGGCGAAAAAGATGGGATTCGAGAAGTATAATTAGGTGGTTATGATGCTCTTAGATCCGCTGGCAAATGCGATGTCATGCATAAAAAATGCAGAAAGCACAGGTAAAGCTTCCTGTGTGATCAAACCAGCTTCAAAGCTCATCGGTTCAGTCCTGAAAGTTATGCAGAGCACAGGATACGTGAAAGACTTTGAGTTCGTCGATGACGGCAAGAGTGGGATTTTTATCGTTGGGTTACATGGAAAGATCAACCGCTGTGGAGTTGTCAAGCCGAGATACTCAGTCAAGAAGATCGAGTTTGAAAAGTATGAGAAGCGATTTCTCCCTTCAAGAGATCTTGGAATCCTCATCGTTACAACCCCAGAGGGTGTAATGTCACACCACGAATCAAAGAAAAGAGAGATTGGCGGGAGCCTGTTGGCGTATGTTTACTAAGGAAATACCGATACCAGAAGGTATCAAGGTTGAGGTTGATGGAGGCAAAATAAGCGTCGCTAAGGGTGAGACTAAACTCACGCGTGATCTCTGGCATCCAGCGATCACGATCGTGTGCCGGGATAGTCTTATAGAGGTTGCAACAGCGAGCTCGAGAAGGAAGATCCAGGCACTCACAGGTACATTTGCATCCCATATCACGAATATGATCAAGGGCGTAGATAACGGGTTTGAGTACAGAATGAAGGTTGTTTACGCACACTTCCCTGTCCAGCTCAAGGTAGAGAACGACCTACTCCTCATCGAAAACTTCCTCGGAGAGCGTGCACCCAGACGCGCAAAGATCATGAAAGGAGTCTCCGTCAAGATCGCTGGTGCGGATGTTATCGTGACAGGTGCAGACCTCGAGGCTGTTGGACAGACCGCCGGGAACATCGAGCAGGCGACGCGTATAAAGCGGCGGGACCCACGCGTCTTCCAGGATGGGATCTATATCGTATCAAAATCGATGGGTGAATCATCATGAGTGAGAAAGATAGGCTCCTCAGGGTTAGAAGAAGAGAAAGAAGGGACTTTAAGCGGCATGAATCGCACAAAAAAAAGAAACTCGATGCTAAATGGCGAAGACCAAGAGGTCTTCACAACAAGATGCGAAAACACATACGGGACAAGGGGAGATATGTGAAATCTGGATTTGGGTCACCCCGCTGGGTAAGGGGTCTTCATGCATCAGGTCTCAAGGAAGTCCTTGTTACATCCCATAAAATAAACCTCGAAGCGTTTGACCCAGCAGATTGCGCTATCAGAATCGCATCTGGTATCGGAAAGCGAAAGCGACTTTTAATCGAGGATCGTGCAAATAAACTCGGCCTAAAGGTCTTAAATCCACTCAAGATAGAGAAGCAGGAGTAGGTTTACAGAAGCACAAACTTTTTATTGATTGTTCGCAACCTCTTTTTATTAAACGGAAATTTATGTTAAATGGGTGGTGTGAATGTGAAGGAGAAACCTCTAAAAAAGGGATACGTACACGTCTATACCGGGAACGGAAAGGGAAAGACGACTGCATCATTAGGTCTCGCATTCAGGGCGGTGGGTCACGGGTTCAAGGTGCATATTGTACAGTTCATAAAAGCGATAAAGAAGAAGGAATATTATGGTGAGCTTGTATCAAGCGAGGCACATCGCAACCTGACGATCGCCCAGTTTGGGATCGGGTTTGTAGGTACGCACGATGCAGAAGCAGATAAAGCCGTTGCAAATCAGGCGCTTCGGTATGCAGAGGAGATCGTCCAGAGCGGGAAGTATGACCTCGTGATTCTCGATGAGATCAATATCGCGATCCACTACAAGCTCATCGATCTGGATGAGGTCATCGATATGATAAAGAATAAGCCAGAAGAGCTTGAACTTGTTCTGACAGGGAGATATGCCGCGCCAGAGATCATAGCGATCGCAGACTATGTGACTGAGATGAAGATGATAAAGCATCCATACCTCAACAATGTGAAGAGCAGAGTCGGGATTGAATACTAACATATAGAAAAATAGATAAGGGATTAGATCTCCTTATGGATGTGAATTTTAATCTCCAGAAAATCGTTGAGGAAATACGAAGTTTCGATGGAATAACCCGCAAAAATCCGATAGGATCACTTCTTGAGGGTTTCAACAACAAAATGACAGAATCCCCAGGTATAGAAGCCGCGTTCGGGGATGATGCAGCAGTTCTGGATCATGGGGATGATCTTCTCCTGATCGCTGCAGACGGGATATGGGAGCGGTTGATGAACGCAGATCCCTGGTGGGCTGGCTACTGTGCGGTCCTTGTCAATCTTCATGATATAGCGGCAATGGGGGGGAAACCACTCGGGATGGTTGATGTCTTCTCATTTAAGTCAAAGGATGCATGTACACTCGTTATAAAAGGGATGAACGACGCGGTGAAGCGATTTGATGTCCCTATACTGGGAGGGCATATTCATCCAGATGCACCCTTAAATATGCTCGATATAGCGATTCTTGGAGTTGCTAAGAAAGGGTGCGCGATATTGAGTAACCGTGCAGAGGCAGGTGATGCGATCATTATGGCGTGCGATCTCGATGGGAGGGTACATCCATCTGGCAACCTCAACTGGGACTCAACGACCATGCGGGGTAAAGAGGTACTGAAAAAGCAGATAGATGCGATGCGGGTGCTCGGCGAGTCACACCTTGTTCAAGCTGGTAAAGATATAAGTAATCCAGGTATCCTTGGAACGATCGGGATGATGATCGAGGTGAGCAGAAAAGGAGCGGTCGTTGATATCAGCGCGATACCCAAACCCGATGAGGTTGAGATGATCCAGTGGCTCAAGATGTATCCGGGCATGGGGTTTGTCGTTGCAGTCAGGGAGGATAACGTCTCAAAGGTGATAGAGGTCTTTGAGGAGCATTATCTTAAAGCAGCAAAGATAGGGACGGTTGAGGATGGCACGGTCTTCTCGATAACCGATGGGGAGCAAAGCGTGAAGCTCTTTGACTTTTCAGAGGATCGTATAACCGGGATAAGAAGGTAGATGGAATGAAAGTAGCGCTTGCATACTCAGGTGGGCTTGATACATCGGTCTGTATACCGCTTCTGAAGGAACGATATGGCGCCCGTGAGGTCATAAGCGTTGTTGTTGATGTCGGACAACCAGACGAGGATCTTAAGCGTGGAAACGAACGAGGGGAAAAGCTATCTGATCTCCATGTCATAATCGATGCAAAAGCTGAATTTGTAAAGGATTATATATTTCCGCTAATTAAAGCAAACGGTGATTATGAGGGATATGTGCTTGGAACAGCGATAGCACGCCCACTCATCGCAAAAAAGGTTGCAGAAGTTGCGATCAAGGAAGGCGCAAATGCGGTTGCTCATGGATGTACAGGCAAGGGCAACGACCAGCTCAGGTTTGATGCGGTATTCAGGGCGATGGGGCTTGAGGTTATAGCTCCGATGAGGGAACTCAAGTTTGTGAGGTCTGAGGAGATCGAGTACGCAAAGGAGAAGGGAATAGATGTTCCTGTCAAGAAAGATACACCATGGAGCATCGATGAGAACCTCTGGAGCAGGTCGATTGAAGGAGGAAGGCTCGAAGATCCATCATTCATACCACCAGAAGAGATTTTTGCATGGACTAAATCTCCAGAGGATGCACCTGATACACCACATCTATTGAAGATCACGTTCAGGGAGGGTGTACCTGTAGCACTCGATGGAAAGCTGCTTGATGGAACTGAACTTATCAGGAAGCTCAATGAGATAGCAGGGGAGCATGGGGTTGGCAGAACCGATATAATCGAGGACAGAGTTCTTGGACTTAAAGCCAGGGAGAATTATGAGCATCCAGCAGCAACCGTACTTATCAAAGCACACAGAGATCTTGAACAGCTTGTTTTAACGAGAAACGAGCTCAGGTTTAAAGAAGTTGTTGATGCGAGATGGTCTGAGCTTGTATACCAGGGTCTTCTCCTCGATCCACTTTATGATGATCTTAACGCCTTCATCGACTCCACACAGAAGCGGGTGAGTGGTGAGGTCACGGTTAAACTGTACAAAGGTTCGATGCAGATTCTTGGCAGGAGTTCTGAGTTTGCACTCTACAGGGAAGATTGGGTCTCATTTGACAGTGAGGGTGGGATTGACCCGATGGCTGCTGATGGTTTCTCGAAGTTTCATGGTTTGCAGGCGAGAATGTGCAGGACCGGACGTTGAGGTGGATTTCAGGGCAAAAGTTTAAATACCAGAACTTAATAGATTTATTTAGCCTTTAAAGTCCTGTGATTGCACAGGAGGTAATATATATAGCTGCAAGTGTGCTCATCATCGATGATGAAGAGACGGTTCGAAACTTATACATTGATCTTCTGGAAGCAGGGGGTCATGAAGTTGTCGCGACCGCATCTGATGGGGCAGAAGGGGTAGAGATCTTTCGAATGCTTGATCCAAAACCAGCTGTTACGATCATCGACTACCGTATGCCCCGCATGAACGGTATCGATGCCATGCGAGAGATGATGGGTGTGTACTCCGATGTCATCTTTGTATTTGCAAGCGCAGATACCGCTGTCAAAGAGGAAGCCCTGAGGTCTGGTGCATCTACCTTTTTGAAGAAGCCTTTCTCATTTGCCGAACTCATGGGAGCGATCGAGCGTTTTAATGTATGACCCGTCAAAGGTTTTATGTATTGAGATAGGTTCTTTAGTTACTTGATAACGATGACGATAGAAGAGCAGGCAAAAAGGGCACGGAAGGCAGCACTCAGGATTGCGTCTGCATCTACAGAGGCAAAAAATGGTGCACTTCGCCGTGTGGCCAAGAAACTGGATGATAACAGGCTTGCGATACTTAAGGCAAACGAGGAGGATGTACAAGGGGCAAAGAAAGAAAATCTCACGTCTGCACTCATCAAAAGACTTGAGCTCAATGATAAGAAGATCGATGAGATAATTGAGGGTGTCCGATCGGTGATTGAACTCGAAGATCCTGTAGGTAAGGTTCTTAGTGCAACGGAGCTTGATGAGTCGCTCAAACTTTACAAGGTATCCACGCCGATTGGCGTGATCGGTGTGATCTTTGAGTCTCGCCCTGATGCCCTGGTTCAGATCTCATCATTATGTCTCAAATCAGGGAATGCGGTCATCCTGAAAGGCGGTTCTGAGGCTAAAAACAGCAATAGAATCCTTTACAACCTGATAAAAGATGCAATAGAGGAAAATGAGATCTTCAAAGATGCGATCCAGTTCGTCGAGACGAGAGAGGATGTACGCGAACTCCTTAAACTTGACAGCTATATCGATCTCATGATCCCCAGAGGTTCGAACGCACTCGTTAGATACATCCAGGATAACACAAAAATTCCTGTGCTTGGACATTCAGATGGTATATGTCACGTCTACATCGATGAGGATGCAGATCTTGAGATGGCGGTCGATATCGCTTTTGATTCAAAGTGCCAGTATCCCGCGGTCTGCAATGCGATGGAGACCCTCCTCGTTCATCGCGCGCTTGCAGAAAAATTCCTAAAAGCGATCAAACCAAGGTATGATGAGGCAGGTGTTGAACTAAAGGGGGATGCAGATGTGAGAGCAGTGATTGACTGCAATGCGGCGAGTGAGGATGACTGGAGCAAAGAGTACAACGACCTTATACTCTCAATCAGGATCGTTAATTCCCTAAATGATGCGATCGATCACATAAACCAGTACGGCAGCCACCACACCGATGCGATCGTGACAACAAACGAAAAGGCGGCTGAACGCTTCCTCAACGAGGTTGACTCTTCTTCTGTGATGTGGAACTGCTCAACAAGATTCTCGGACGGTTTCAGATACGGACTTGGGTCTGAGGTTGGAATATCTACCGGTAAAATCCATTCCCGTGGCCCCGTGGGTCTTGAGGGGCTCACGATATACAAGTATAAGCTTCTTGGTAATGGGGAGATCGTCGAGGACTATGTCGAGGGAAGGAAAAAGTTTACACATCGCCGAGTGGTAGATAGGCGAAATACTGCCTGAATTGTTAAGAAGATAAAATGACTCTAACACGAAGTCAAGCGGAGGATTTATTGCTGGCACGCTTCAGGCGGTTTTGGGAC
>JAOQII010000050.1 GCA_026134025.1 Candidatus Syntropharchaeum sp. | reverse complement strand
CAATAAAGATTGGACTGATTACCCTTTCTCAGTTTCTTTCCGGAAACTGAGAAAAATCCGTGTAATCCTGTAAATCCTGTCTGACAATAAGATGAAAGACAGAAGACCTAATCCACCTTGCGGTGGAAGCAGCAGCATTTGCAGCCATGGCAAGGTCCACTAATCATGAATAGAATACCACGGACAAATAAAAGAAATTTGAGGCTGGAACAGAATATCATTTCGGATTTCAAGCAATTTAAACCAGAAAAGATCGTCCTTTTCGGATCTTACGCAAAAGAAGAAAATGACGCTGAAAGCGATATCGATATTATTGTAGTTTATCAGACCGAAAAAAAGTTTATGAACAGACTTGAGGAACTCTACCTGAGTTGGACGCTGCCAAAAGCCGTTGATATACTTGCTTATACGCCAGACGAGTTTGAACAGATGCAAAAAGAAAATTTTTTTATCCAAGATGCCGTAAAAGAAGGAATAGTTATTTATGAAAGCATCGAATAAAGAGGCCCGGCGTTGGTTTTTGCAAAGCGTAGATGATTATCAATTTGTAAAATGGGTTTTAAGGGAAGGCGTCTTTTTTGATAAGGGATGTTTCATTTCCCAGCAGGCAGGAGAAAAGGCATTAAAAGCATGCTTGTATGCATTGGGGAAAAGACGGATTATCGGCCATTCTCTGTATGAAATGGCAGATGAAATTTCAAAACATGATCCTCGGTATAAGGAAATATCGTCAGAGGCAAAGCGGTTGGACAGGTTCTATATACCAACTCGCTATCCAAATGGAATCCCCGGTGGCAGTCCTTTTGAGGTATTTGACAAAAATGATCTTGCCAGGGCATATGAAGATTTGGATAAAGTCATTAATCTCTGCCGCCTGTTTCTCAAGGAAAAAGGAATCTCTGTGACCGATTGACTATAATTCTTCAGTGTAAATCTGTGTCCCATTTTATTCGGACACAGATGAACACAGATTTTCACAGATACTAAACATGCAGAATTGAACGGAATCCGGATCATAACGATTCCCCGGCATAACCCGATCAACGCAATAAAGATTGGACTGATTACCCTTTCTCAGTTTCTTTCCGGAAACTGAGAAAAATCCGTGTAATCCTGTAAATCCGTGTCCAAACTATAACGAGTGCAGCGTTAATCCTCTAATCCTCATTCTTATGCCCTATGAGCCATGAGCTATTTTAGTTTATCTGGTTGACCTGAATGAATTCCCGCTATACCAAACATGTTGCGACCATACTGACCTTTGTCTTTATGGCCATACTTTATTCAGATGTCCTGAAAAAACTCGCTCTGGACTGGTGGAACGACCCCAACTATTCCCACGGTTTTTTGATTCCTTTTATCAGCGCCTATTGGATATGGGGGCGACGCAAGTTCTTACGCGCCACACATTCAGCTCCATCTGCGTGGGGACTGCCTGTCCTGTTTGCATCTGGAATATTATACATAGTAGGCCACATTACAGGAGAGCTTTTCACTCAGCGTTTTTCGTTTGTGACAATGTTGGCGGGGCTGGCCTTAACCTGGAGGGGCAAGGCCCAGTGGCGGGTTTTATGGGCGCCTGTTTTGTACCTGGCTTTCATGATCCCTCTGCCATATATCGTATACGACAGCATTGCATTTCCGTTAAAGCTGCTTGCCACCAAGGTCTCCGTAACTACTCTTCAGTATCTGAACCAGCCTATTTACAGTGAAGGAAATATCATATTTCTCCCGGATACGACCCTGGAAGTTGCCGATGCCTGTAGCGGCATAAGGTCACTGATATCAATCCTTGCATTGTCAATTATTATTGCCAAATATACCCGGCATGATTGGCCCGGCCGTTTTCTTCTGGTGGCCCTCTCCATACCTGTAGTTATATTCATGAATATTTTGAGAATAGTCGGCACGGGGCTCCTGGCCGCCAAGGACCCTGATCTGTCGACAGGTTTTTTCCATACATTTTCAGGAGAAATTATTTTTTTGGCAGGAATTATATTCCTCCTTGGAATTGCGATGCTGATGGCCGAAAGAGGCCGGCGCAAAGTGCACAGGGAAGTTTCTGAGTGTTCGGCTGAGCAACCCGCTTGCGATGCCGGTGGTACCGTTGGCGCAGGTAAGTGGTGGCCAAAATGGGCAGCTCTTGGAATATTGATAGCTACTTTTTTTATCAATTTTGGTTCAAACCAGGTAGAAGCTACACCCTTAATTCGCTCTCTTGATTCGCTGCCTGATCGAATAGGTGGGTTTGTTATGGTGGGTAACAGTGAGATGAGTGAAAGCACACTGAAAGTTCTGGGTGTGGACCACTATATTATGCGGGTATACAGATCTCCGTCAGGATATGATCTTTGGCTTTATATAGGATACTTTGAGGAGCAGAAAGAAGGGGCAATGATTCATTCCCCCAAGCACTGCTATCCCGGCAGTGGCTGGAGTTCTTTATCCAGTGAAATCATAAAGATCAAGGTCCCGGATTCTAACAATACAATTGAAATCAACGAATACATTCTTAGCAAAGGTGATGCCCGACAGCTCGTATATTATTGGTATCAGTCACGAGGCAGGGTCACGGCCAATGAGTATTCGGACCGTCTTTATATGTTCTTCGATTCACTTATTAAAAAACGATCAGATGGTGCTCTGATCCGTATCTCCGGTCCTGCCGATGATGTGAAAAAAGCCCGGAAGTTTCAACAACAGTTCATAAATGCCCTCTATCCTATGCTGGCGGAATTCCTGCCGTCGTGATAGGGAATTAGCTCGTAGCTGATAGCTCATAATAGCTGATAGCTGATAGCTCATAGTTAAAGGAATTAAGATGGCTTTTGCATTTGAAGATTTGCAAGTTTACCAAAAGGCTCTGGATTTTGCTGTGGGCGTAATTAACCAGATTGAAGAAATGGATACACCGCGGAAGCATTATAGACTAATCGAGCAATTGGAAGCAGCATGTACGTCCGTGGCGTTAAACATTTCTGAGGGGAAGGGTCGTTTCTCAAAGAAAGAGTTCAAACATTTCCTATATATTGCCAGAGGATCACTGTATGAAACTGTTGCAATGCTTCAGATATTTAAAAAGAAGAGGTGGTTAGGTGAAAAGGCCTACCAGACCCTATATCTAGAAGCTGAAGAAATGAACAAGATGCTTTCCGGTTTGATAAATTCTATAAAGTACTAACCATCAGCTATGAGCTATCAGCTATGAGCTACGAGCTATCAGCCATCAGCTATGAGCTACGAGCTACGAGCAATGAGCAATGAGCTTTTTTAACCCAAGCAACCGTCTCACTCCCCCTTTTCAGGAGGTATCATGTTTAAACGAGCAATATACAAGATCCTGACATTCCTATACTTTATTTTGTTTTTTAGCGTCGTTATTTTAGCGCATATTTTTTCGGATACACGGTTAGGAAACTGGTTTAAGAAGATGGTAAATGCTTTAGCGCCAGAATAAACGCATTTCCTTGCTTCTGATCATCGCCGGTAGCATTTTTTGTTTGGAGGGTTGATTCATGGTTGAATATTTCGATGCTCCCAGCTACATCATTGGCCCGCAGGTTCGAACTGAAAATCTGTGTAATCCGTGTCCAAAAGTAGGATGAAATGTCAGAAATTGTGCAAAAACATAAAATGAAATCAGTGCAATGATATTGTGTGACTATGTCGCTGACAGATAACATAAGAGAGAAGGTTGAGATAGGTCTCTTTAAGTTCTTAAAACACGTTGTCCCCCAAATCTCAAACAAAGTGCTGCTATCCTAAATGTGTGGGATTTCTGCATATATTTTTCTGACGCCTCGCGGCTAGTTGAACAAGACCTGGTCTTAAGTGCGACCAATGAGATGCGTCATAGAGGCCCGGATGACGAAGGGGTTTATATGTCTGGGAATATAGGACTTGGTCATAGACGCCTTAGCATTATAGATCTTGCCTCAGGCCATCAGCCCATGTTCAATGAAGATGGTCAGATTGCTTTGGTTTATAATGGAGAGATCTATAATCATCTTGAAATACGTGAATTCTTAGTCAAGAAGGGGCATATCGTCAGGAGCCCTGTTTGCTTTGAAGATGCTGATGATGAACCAGATGTTAAAATGAACATGTTGATAAATTGGTCAGAGATAAAGAGAGAATTTGAGAATTGGGTGAAGAAACTATAAGCGGCCCAATGGGACAAAGGGTTGCGCAGATGAACACAGCTTTCACGGATACTAATTCACCGTCCACTATGTACCTTATGCCGTACACCGCGTACCGCGCATCTTTCACCGTTAAGCTACTTTCATGGTAATCATATGAAACTAATGTCTATTGCCGGTGCACGGCCCAATTTTATGAAAGTGGCCTCTATCACAGAGGCAATTCGTCAGCATAATGATGATACCAGGTCACCCCGTATCGACCACGTCCTTGTTCATACCGGCCAGCATTATGATGAAAAGCTATCCCAGTGTTTCTTTAGAGCGCGTCCCGTAAATCATATCAGCCGAAGATTTCGATTCGGCCAAATTTTGGTCTTATACCCCTCTGGACTTTCTGAAAATGCTGATTATTGAGATTCATTGTCATAAGAGCCTTATTCCATCCCTGTTTTCCTCTATTTTATGCTCATATTGCCGTTTTTCTGTTTCAGGCGGTGGTTTTTTAATTAATTAGACCTACAACAGCAGTGGAACACTCCAGGCCGTCATTATCGTTTGCTCGAACAATTGGAATCAGCTGCCACATCCGTGGCCATGAATATAGCGGAAGGGAAGGGACGATATTCAAAGAGAGAGTTCATTCAGTTTTTATATATAGCTCGTGGGTCTCTATTTGAGACGATAACTCTCTTAATAATAGTTTGTCGGTTGGGTTGGATAGAAGATTCTGAATTGGAAGGGTTACGCAATGAGGCTATTGTTATTGGTAAAATGCTATCTAACTTTGCCTCATCCCTCAAAAGAACCCTATAATCCATGACCCATGAGCTATCACCCATGAGCTATCACCCATGAGCTATCAGCTATTACCCATGAGCCATGAGCTAAAAGCCAACCCCCATGACCCATGACCTATCGCCCATGACCTAAACACAGGAGGTGTTGGAATGAGGTATATTTTATTATTTTCATTAATCTGTAGCTTATTAGTCAGTTGCCAGCAAAATGATAACGGTGAGGAGTTACACAATATGTCCGCTTTAACGAATAAGGATATTCCGGGCAAAATCTGGGAGAGTCTGTCAGATAAAAAGATATTTTTTGGCCATCAGTCTGTTGGTTTTAATATCATTGATGGCATCAAGGACCTCATGGCGTATGCTACGCCCGAATACAATTTAAATATCATAGAACTTTCAGCACCAGAGCCACTGTCAGCTCCAGGCTTTTATCATGCCCGGGTGGGCAGCAACGTAGATCCAATTTCTAAAATCGATGATTTTGCCCGTCAGATGGATGCGGGCATTGGTAATACTGCAGATATAGCCTTTTTCAAATTTTGTTTCGTAGATATTCGCTCTCAAACAGATATCAAAAAGGTTTTCCAGCATTATACGCAGACCATGGAAAGGCTCAAAGAGAAATATCCCCAGACAAAATTTATTCATTTTACAGTGCCATTAAGCACAACCGTCACATCCTGGAAAACCAAGGTCAAAACGCTTATAGGCAAGAAAGACATATGGGAATACGATGACAATATCAGGAAAAACCAATTTAACAACATGATACGAGACTATTATTCAGGCAAGGAACCCGTTTTCGATATTGCAAAGTTTGAATCACTTTATCTCTCAGGCAGAAGGTCCTTTTTCAAGGTAAACGGCCAGGAATATTTCGATCTCGCACCTGAGTACACCTACGATGACGGCCATCTCAATGAACGGGGACGAAAGTGGGTAGCCGAACACCTCCTGATTTTTCTCTCAGGACTGAACTGACCAACCCCTATGCCCCATGACCTATGAGCTATGAGCTATGAGCTATGAGCTATAAAAAACAATGGGACTAATCGCAGGAATATACCTACGATGACGGCCACCTCAATAAATTAGGTCGCCGATGGGTAGCCAGTCACTTGCTGCTTTTTTTATCTCAACTGGATTGACATCTGCCTAAAAGACATTTTTGTATTTACAAAAAGGAGAGCGAATTTTGAAATTCCCTAAACTTTTATTTTTTCTTGCAATCCTTCTTTTTTTGAGTGGTTGTATTTTTGCAGGAGAAAGACGAATCCCATTGTCCATTTCTAATCCTGTAATAGTCGATCACAACTGTACCGATCTTGCAAAAATCCCTTCCGATTTAATTGATTCAATTAAGCAGAATATAAAGTGGTATTATGCTCATACCTCTCATGGAGAACAGTTGATTGTTGGTCTTCAAGAACTTGAGAGGTTGAATTCTTTTTATGATATTGAAATCAAAAGAAAATGGCTACCGGACAAAACTGGAGCTCTGGCTATCCTGGATAATCCATATGCAGGTCCTGAAGATTATTGGAAAGGCGAAAGAGGAATTCTTCAGACTGAAAACATAATAGATAGTTTTCCAATCAATATTTCCATGTGGTCATGGTGTGGTCAGTTAGAAACTTATTCAGAGAAAGACGTTCAAAGCTATCTCAAAACACTTGATAAACTCCAGGAGGCTCATCCAGACACCCTATTTATTTACATGACAGGCAATGCGCAGAAAGGCGGCAGAAAGGGTTACAACCGCTGGCTGCGCAACAATCAGATCCGTAGATGGGTTAAAGAGCATCCTGGAAAACACAGGGTTCTGTTTGATTTTGCTGATCTTGATTCCTGGTGGTTTAACCCCAAAACAAAAAGATGGGAACAAGCTACATATAGATATTGGACTGGTTCCAAATTTGTTTCCACTCCTATAGAACATCCGGAATATCATGGTAATGAAAGGGCTCATACCACCTTGGAGAGCTGTCGCCAAAAAGGCAAGGCTGTCTGGTGGATGCTGGCAAGACTATCTGGCTGGAATTATTAACTTGGGACGCTTGCGGCTTTGTATTGATCTGTATCATACAACGGAAAATTTCTAAGTGGGGATAATTGCAGGAATATTTACTCGTTCTGGTGGTAACTGTGATGCCTCAATGCTTGATGCAATGATTTCATGCCAAAGGCATCGTGATCCTTCAGGTGATGTTGTCTCCATAAATGATGCTGGGATTCTAATGGGAGGAGTTGATCATTTTGACCTTTTTGCAGGTTCAACCTCACAGGTTCTTATTGACGGCATAGTGCTTGTTGAAGATGCAGGCATACAGGAGGCAAGCAGACAGTTAGATACAAGCATTCCCTATTCTTCCTCCAAAGCTGTTTTTTTGCCTATAGACGTTGGAGGCTTCAATTTATGAACAAACTTGGTGGTGAATTTTCATGTGCCATTTGGGATGCTGATAAAAATCGGTTGATACTTGCACGTGATCCATTTGGTCATAAGCCTCTGCATTACTATAAAAAAACCAACAACACGCTATTTTTTTCGTCTGAAATCAAAGGGCTGCTGGCAGCAGGCGTTCCTGCAGAGCTGGACTTGGTAAGCCTGAGCGATTTTTTAAGCCTTAACTGCATTCCCTGTCCGGCAACCATCTTTAAGGATATTTACCAGGTTCCTCCGGGCAGCATGCTCATTGCCGATCCCGGCGGCATCAGGATCAAGACCTGGTGGGAACCCCGAATAGTTGTAGACCAATCCATCACTTTTGAGGATGCGGTTTCCGGTGTTTCTTCAGCCTTCAAGCGCTCTGTGGAGCAGTGCATGCTGAAAAGCGAGACATATTGTTTCTTAAGCGGTGGCATGGATTCCAGCGCACTGATTTCCTTCGCTACCGAAATAGCAAATAGGAAAATTCATGCTGTCAGCGTAGGCTTTGAAGAAGAGGAGGAAAACGAGCTCCAGGATGCAGCCACTATGGCCAGACATGTCGGGGCTGAACATCATTCACTGATAGTCAAGCCGGATTCCTTTTTTGACATGCTTGGCACACTTGTCTGGCACCATGATTCCCCGTTCACGGACACCTCGGCCTATCCCACGTATTTCGCGGCCAAGGCAGGCGCCGGGTTCACTGATATAATACTCACGGGAGACGGCCCGGACCAGACCATGGGCGGAAGCGGTCATTATGTCTTCGCAGTAAAAAACAATATATTTGCTCCTCGTTCCCATAGTCGCAGATTGACCTACGGGCTTGCTTCCGGGCTTCTCGAAACAATGGCGAAGGATCCTGTGCCGTCCCTGTTTTCAAAGGCATATAGAAAACTTTATCGAGAGAGCCTCTCCCCGGTTCATGCAGCGTATGACATAAGATCATACTTTCCTGACATCGTGAAGAGATTCCTCTGCTCTGATGAGTTCTGGGAGGTCCATCTCGGTAATAACCCCTACAGGCATCCGGAATCCTGGTTTAGGAACGCAGGGAGCCTAGATGATGTCAATAAGTATCTTTATTCCGACATGAAGTTTTACCTGCCTGATGACTTGATGATCAAGGTGGACCGCATGTGCATGGCCCATGGCCTTGAGACACTCAGCCCTTTTCTGGACAGGGATCTTGTGGCGATTATCAACCAGCTTCCCGGATCATTTAAAGTTAACAGCAAAGATGGCAAAATAACCACTAAGCGGGTACTCAAGGAGATATGCAGGAAACGATTTCCGCCTTCCATCTTAAATAAAAGAAAGCAAGGCTTTGGTATCCCGTTGGAGAAATGGCTCCGTCAAGATGACGGCAAGTTTTTGAAAGAGATCCTTCTTGATGAGCGTACATTGAATCGGCCCTATTTTAAAAAGAAATCGCTAAAAAATCTGGTAGAGACCTTTTTACTTAATAAAGGAGATTACTTCTATCCTTCTCCAAATGCCGTGGCGGGCTTGCTGACCCTTGAGCTATGGCATCGGAACTATCTAGATTAGAAGAATATGAAAGATTTCATCGTCAAGTATGCTAACTTGGCAGTAATATGCCTCCTTCTATTGATTCCTCTCCGTCTGAGAGCGAAGCTGCTATGGGCGCTGTTTATGCTGAAACAAAGATTCAAGCAAGTTTGAATTAGTCGGGTTTATTGGGTTCGTTGGGTTCATTGAGTTTATTGGGTTTATTGAGTTTATTGGGTTTATTGGGTTTATGGGGTTATAGGGTTTGTTGAGTTGATGTACTGGTACTCGACGATTTCTTGAAGAAGTAACTGTGTGGCAGTTCCTATGACCCATGACCCATGAGCTATGAGCTATGAGCTATGAGCTATATTAGGTGATGAAAGTTAAAATAAACTCAATACAAGAAGGTATTAAGCAAGGTGAATATCGTTTCACAATCCATGCCCTTGAAAGGTGTATAGAACGAAATATATCTCCAAATGAAATTAGAGAAGCAATTCTAAATGGTGAAATCATCGAATATTATCCACAAGATAAATATGGACCAAGCTGCCTGATATGTGGTATTACTGAGAAAAATAGATTTTTACATGTGCTTTGTTCTTTGAAGCCTGTATGGATAATTACAAGTTACGACCCCACCCTTAATCCAATAGCATGGAATCATAATTATACGGTCAGGAGGAAGAAGAGATGAAATGCCCAGCTTGTGGTGAAGTCCTGATTAAAAAAAAAGGTGAAATCGATCTCAGA
>JAOQII010000005.1 GCA_026134025.1 Candidatus Syntropharchaeum sp. | reverse complement strand
ACGTAGATCTGCTTCTGGGTGAAGCCATACATTCCATTGCTCCTGTATCCTGAGAAGTTAACTTTGTAGTATCCACCATCCGCATACTGATGCCTTGTGTTCATACATGCTGGATCACAATTCACCACGTTTCCATCCCCAAACTCCCATGTGCAGTTCCTGAGGGTTGCGTTTGTTGTTGCAGTGAATGACTGGTTATGACAGCAGATAGCCTCTGTTGTGAAATCGAGGTCTGGTGGGACAGGATCGTACTCGATCATCAGGGTTGTTTCGTTGTAGCAGTGCCCATCAAATACGGTTAAGGTTGCATTCACCGTCTGATTTACCCATATCGTCACGACCTCCCCGGTCATGTTATCATGCCAGTCATCGAACGACCATGTATAGGTGATGCTTCTATTTCCGAGAGGATCGGCATGCGAGCCTGTGCCGTTAAGTTCGACCCAGTATGGGACACCAAGATGTGTTTGATTTGCTGTTGCAAGAACGGCTGGACCACGGTCGACGTAGATCTGCTTCTGGGTGAAGCCATACATTCCATTGCTCCTGTATCCTGAGAAGTTAACTTTGTAGTATCCACCTGCTGCATACTGATGCGTTGTGTTCATACATGGCGGACTGCAGTAAGTTTTATTTCCATCCCCAAACTCCCATGTGCAATTTGCAAGCTCAAGATCTGTTGTACCGTTGAATGAGATATTGTAACAGCAGATATCCTGAGCGGTGAAGTTGAGTTCAGGGGCGCGGATGTCGAGTTCGTTCTCAAGGTAGTCTTCACCTCCTACCCAGTACTTGTAATAATCGGCATATCCATAGAGGCGGTAGTACCTCGGACTTGCAGGGGGTGTGAAGAGTTTTGAGGCACCGCTCACACCGATCTCAACGACATCATTATAAGGAGATGTCGTCTTTATCGCAGCAGTCACCTCAACCTCTTCATCACCTTCATCTTTGATGAGTAGACCCTTGAGGTAACTATCAATGAGTTTACCCTGGTGCAGTGCATTTTCATTAGTTCCAGGGGCTAAAAAGGCAGTTGTTGGGGTAAAATGCATAATTGATGCAGTGTTATTGGTATACTCAATCCGCAGATCAAAACCCCCTTCGATTCCCGGAAATCTCCATCCGGTATTGTTATCAAGATCGGTATCGAGAAAGATGCAGTAGAGTTCGTCAGCGCTAACCCCCCACCTATCGGTCCAGTATGTTCCTGTATGCGGGTTGCCATCATCGTCAGAATCGCCTGCAATCCCGTAGACATCATACCTGAAGTAGAGCGTATCCCAGCCTTCCCTGCCATCATAATACTGGTATAATGCCTTGATATCATAACCATCTGGAACTCCAGGCTCGTTCACATCATCCATTACTTTCAGGTTAGGGTTCCAATCATCAGCTCCGATCCCATCCACGACAATGATGGGCCCTCCGTCTGCATGGACAGATACCACGCCCCCTGCGAAGGAGATAAAAACCACACCAACCAGTAATGTCAAAGCTACAAATCTCGTATGACTCTTCAAAGTTACACCACCTCTTTTGAAAGCATTATAGATGCGACACTGTCTAAAGGGTTTTCAACTTTATAGTATAAATCATTTCGTAATGCTGGAACTGTTCTTGAATGTGATAGCAATAATTGAGAGATTAAACCCCCTCACCTGCACCCGATAGATCCCCGAGATCATATCCAAGCTCCCGTGCCTTCAGGACCCTCTGCATGATCTTACCACTTCTTGTCTTTGGAAGCGTATCTATAAACTCAATCTCCCGTGGTGCAGAATGTGCCGCAAGCCCACCCTTTACAAACTCAATAAGCTCCCTGCAAAGCGCCTCACGATCTTCGATTACACCTCTAACAACGACAAATGCCTTTATTATCTCACCCCTCACAGGGTCAGGTTTCCCGATTACAGCAGCTTCGACAATACGCGGATGTTCGACAAGCCTGCTCTCAACCTCAAATGGTCCGACCCGCTCACCCGCGGTATTTATCACATCATCAACCCGTCCATGGAAGTGAAAATAGCCATCCTCATCGATGTATGCAGAATCTCCTGAGATAAACCATGGATCAAAGATGAAGTACTCCTTGAACTTCTCCTCACGCTTCCAGATCTCCTTCATCATCGAGGGCCACCCCTTCTTCAAAGCAAGGTTTCCAACCTCATTCACGCCAAGTTCCTTTCCATTATCATCGATGATCGCAGCCTCCACGCCGGGAAAAGGCTTACCCATCGATCCAGGCTTAATCGGCATCGAGGGATAGTTTGAGATCATGATCATACCTGTCTCTGTCATCCACCACGTATCATGAATCGGTTGCTTGTATACCTTGAGCGCCCAGCGGATCACCTCAGGGTTTAAAGGCTCACCCACACTCAGGATATACCTCAAACTTGATAGATCAAATTTAGAGGCTGTATCCTCTTTCTCGC
Organism: Candidatus Syntropharchaeum sp.; assembly: GCA_026134025.1. Lineage (GTDB taxonomy): Archaea > Halobacteriota > Syntropharchaeia > Syntropharchaeales > Syntropharchaeaceae > Syntropharchaeum. Next base: position 64,323 of record JAOQII010000005.1, on the reverse strand, counting down.
CCATGAGAAGCCTCAATGCTGTGGGTGCAGTGTACCAGACCGTAACCTTAGCCCGCTCGATCGTTTCATACCATCGCTCTGCTGTGAACCTCCCCTGTCTTATAATTGTCCCAACACCGTTTAAGAGTGGTGCAAAGATTCCGTATGATGTCCCGGTGACCCAGCCAGGATCTGCGGTGCACCAGTAGTTGTCATCTTTATTCAGATCCAGAATCCATTTTCCGGTCTGGTAATGTCCAATTATTGCTCTTTGTGCATGAAGAACGCCTTTGGGTTTACCTGTTGATCCAGATGTGTAGTGGATCAGGAGCGGATCGTCAAGGTCAAGCCAGACAGGCTCAAAGCTACTATCTTTCGTTTTTATTTCATCGAAACCTATCTCGTTTTCTTCTGTACCGCCCACCACGATCACACTTTCGAGGGTTTCAACCTCATCTCTTGGGATCCTCTCCTTCAGGCTCTCGTGGGTTACAACTGCGACAGGGTCACAGTCTCCCATCCGATCCAGAAGCCCTTCTCGCATGAACGCCTCAAATAGTGGCACAGGGATCGCACCCACTTTAAGTATCCCGAAGAATGCGATGTAAAGCTCAAGGCTCCGTGGCATAAAGATAAAGACACGGTCCTTTTTATTTACACCAAGCTCCAGAAGGAGGTTTGCAAACCTGTTTGATGCAAGCGAAAGCTCCTGGAAGGTATAGGTCTCTTCTTCCTCATCATCAAGAAAACGAAGTGCAATCCTATCTCCCATCGTCTTTACATGCCGATCCACAGCCTCATGGGCTGCATTCACTCTTCCTGTACTTGAGAACTCAAAGTTCTTTAAAACCTCCTCCCACCTGAAGTCTCTGCAAGCAGCATTGTAATCGCCCATATTTGAATCAGGATTATGTGCAGGTAGCTTATCCATCGATCAACCAACTCCTACCATATCCTATCTATTTCCATAGATTTAAATAATAGGTGGGTAACTCCAAAGCGCTTTTATGCTTCAACGCCTTCTGGATTGTAGGTGGTCTTAATTAGAGAGATCTCACTGGTACTACCAGCATACAACGAAGCCACGCGTATTGAACGATGCGTGAAAAATACGATAGAAGCTCTTGAGAAGATCACAGAATCATTTGAGATCATAATCGCAGAGGATGGCAGCACCGACGGAACTTCTGATATTGCAGCCAGGCTCGCAGATGAACACGCCTCTGTTAGACACCTCCATAGCGATACCCGTCTTGGAAGGGCTGGTGGACTGGCGAGGGCTTTCAAAGAGTCAGAGGGTGAGATCCTTGCATTTATGGATGTCGATCTTGCAACAGACCTCCGACATCTGGAAGAACTCATAGGCGCGATTCGTAATGGGTTTGATTTTGCAACAGGCTCACGGCTCATGCCAGGAAGCGATGTTGAGCGGCGATTCAAGCGAACCATGTTGAGCAAGGGGTATAACTTTCTCGTCAGGAGTTTACTTGGATCAAAGATACGCGATCACCAGTGTGGGTTCAAGGCGTTCAGGCGAGATGCACTCTTTGCGATCATCGATGAACTTGAGGATGAGCACTGGTTCTGGGATACCGAGCTTTTAGTTCTTGCTCAGCGAAAGAACTATCGAATTCATGAGTTTCCTGTCAGATGGATAGACGGTGAGATGACAAAGGTCGATCTCTCAAGTGATATCTTCAGTATGGGATCAAAGATTCTAAAGATGCGGCGAAAGCTGAGATGAAAAATCGAACAAAAAGAAAAAATAAAAAAACCAGCAGATGGGATTATACCCTTGCTGCTGCCAGCTCGATATCTTCAACCTTTACGGTTTTTCGACCTGCATGCTCTGCAAGCTTGATTGCTTCCTTGGCGATTTTCATTCCTTCGTCTTCAAGGATCTTTGCAAGTGCTTCACGGGCACCTTCGCTTACTCTCTCTGCGCCAGCCTCCCTCACGAGCCTGTCTACAGGTGCAATTGGAAGAATTGCCATCTTCATTCACCTCCTTTTAAGTTTTACAAATCCAGCAATGAACTTATAGTAAACGATGATCAGATGAGTTTTTGTTCTGCCCCTCAGATTAAATCATCACCCTATCATCGAAATTCATTGCCTTATCAGATGCATAACCCCAACAGAGGCTATTTCTACCTTCTATTTGAAGACTGATTATATATATAGTTTTCGCTCATTAGAATTTTTTTACCGCTTAATATCGGGAATCAAAACCTAAAATTGAATAAAACTCCTTATCAATCGGTCTCCTTCGACCAATCCAAAAAACCCATTTTTAGCAGAGTATTCATCGAAAGAAGTAATATCATCGGCTTTTTCATTCTTGTATCCCTGTGAGTAGATGCAGAATGGAACTGGATCTCGTGTGTGAGTGCCCAGTGCGATCGGGGTGGCGTGATCGGGCATAAGAAGGATGCGAAGTTGATCGATGCCCTGCGCGTTATCGAGGATTGTTCCAACAACCTCACGGTCAAATGCCTCGACAGCATTCATCTTATCCTTGAGACTTCCGCTATGTCCTGCCTCATCAGGGGCTTCGACATGGAGAAACACGAGATCACAATCCTCGCTTTTGAGTGCTTTTAGTGCATACTCAGCTTTTCCACGATAGTTTGTATCAAGATACCCGGTCGCCCCAGGAACCTCTATCACACCAAACCCGATGCACCTTCCAATACCCTTTATTATATCAACAGCAGAGATCACAGACCCCCTCAATCCAAATTTATCGAAGAAAGAAGGCATCCTGGGCTTTCTCCCCTCGCCCCAGAGCCAGATCATATTGGCAGGATTTTTCCCCGCTTTCGAACGCTTTTTATTTATCGGATGATCCTCAAGAATCTTCTTTGAGCGCAGGATCAGATCTCTTACAACAGGATTAAGCGTGAGTTCATCCTCTATCAGGGCGTTAATAATATCGTGTGGTGGATTACAACCCGTCCCCTCAAAATCGCCATTCAAGACGAGAATATGCCTGTATCCAACCCCGGCGTAAAGATCACAGGACAATTTTTCCTTTAAGACCGAGATCAAGACCTCTGAATCGACGTTTGTGATGTGCCCGCCACTATAGTCCACGAGCTTGCCATCCTTCTCGGTTATGAGGTTACACCTGAAGGCAACATCCCCATCTTTCAGATCAATCCCCATGTTTGCAGCCTCAAGTGGACCTCTTCCTGTATAGTATAGCGCAGGGTCATAGCCAAGTATTGAAAGGTTTGCAATATCACTCCCTGCAGGCATGCCATCTGGTATCGATTTGAAAATACCTGATAAACCCATCTTTGCGAGATGATCCATGTTTGGAGTATTTGCAGCCTGCAGGATCGTCTTTCCATTGAGCTCATCCAGGGGATAATCTGCCATCCCGTCACCGAGAAGGATCAGATACTTCACTCTTTTCCCCCTTTGATGCTCAGAATCCGCTTTATAATCGCGCGGCTACTGCAAAGTGGGCAGGGATCAGATATTTCGACCCTCCTGACCTTTATGTTAAGTCCCTGTTTGTGGCATATCTTCTCAAGTTCATCGACCGCAAAATGCTGGTCATACCCAAGTGCGATAATATCCGGCACAATCTCTCTGACGAGCTTGAACTTATCCTTACGATCGCCAAGCATCGCATGATCAACGACTTTGAGGGCTCGCACCATCTCCAGCCGTTGCCCTTCTGGGAGTATCGGCTTTGGCTTGTGCAGGACGTTCTCATCCCTTGCTACAATGACATAAAGCTCATCACCAAGCTTCTTAGCCTCACTCAGATAGAGGATATGTCCTGGATGAAGGATATCAAACGTACCTGTTGCAAGCACCTTCACCATATCTCATCACCTTCGGTATCCGGATCAAGGTCCACATCAAGGACTGGAAGCGCCTGCCTCTCACCCTGCGTGTTGTAACACTTCCAGGCTTCATCATCATACGGGTATCCAACGATGATATGGTAATCACCCCGTTTTGAGAAGAATGCGAGATCGGCCTGTGATGGTCTGTTGTTCGGTGTTGGGTGGCTATGAACAGATCCCACGGAACTCAGGTGAAGCGGCATCATATCAAGATGAATCCTTGCACCCCTATTCGATGAGATCGTGCCTGGGAGAAGGATCACATTAACGATGATGCCGTCCTCCGCCTCAAGCAGACCTGCAAACTCATCAGGGTGAGAAGATCGTGCAGCGTTAAGAATGAAATCAAGCGTATCCCTTGCAATCCCTTTGATCCTCCTCCTCTTTCCCACATCAACCGCCTCAGTACTCATAGGGTTCATCATAACTCAGCAGGATCTTATTCATCATAGGCAGTGATAGATCTAAATGAGGATGTTAATAACTATTCGCTCCCTCGTAATCTCACCGAAGACTCGAAACAGGCGCCCTCAATCTGAAGCTACCATTTAGAATCCTATTTTTAAGCTCATCTGCAATCTTGATTCCACCAGAAAGGTCTGATTGGCGCGTTACAATTGGAACATCCCTACCTTTAAGTTTCACTGACCCATTATCACCAGAGAACGCCCCACCCACGCAAAATGCCCTGCAAGACCCGCAGTTAAAGCATAGATCCTCCTCAATCTTCTTCGATAATAACGAGAACGCACCTGTGGGGCAAAATTGCTCAGAAAGACACGTTTCACAGTTGATACATGAACCGGGATCAAAATCCACCGATAAATCGCCTTTCCAGACATCAGCATAGGTTATCTCACCTACCTGCGTTCTTCCCTGAAGATCCACGATCGGGAGCTTTATCTCATCGTTGAGCCGCTTGAGATTATCGAGAACCCGATCATCAAGAACAGGTATCGGGATCGCCCATGTATTTATCACCTCAGGGCCTGCCGAAGTTAGAAATCCGCCCATATAAAGCGGGTTCATCTCATGCATATCTGCAAATCCAGATAGATTCAGTTTCTCACTCGTGCTACGCGTTCCCAAACCCTCAACAAAACCTTCTGCTCCATTCATAAGAATTCCCGTTCCGATACCGATCGTATCAAGATTTGGATCGTTCTCGAGTGGGTTTATCTCTCCACAACCAGCAAATGTAAGCTCCCTCATGGGTCCTTTAAGCGGTCGGGTTGAGAAGATCGTTGAGATCATATCTCTCTCTCCATTCACAAATGCCGTGTAGTTCTTGAATGCGTTTCTAACCCCAACCATTCTTGCAAACGGTATTTCATCAAGTTTTATGGTTGTATCGATCTTTTTATCATCTGAAGTCCTGACGTCAACCCTGATCGCCTCTCCAGCGACAAGATCCCTGAACAGGTGCCCACCACCGTAGTCGCGGTCGTGAGAAGTTCCATAGACGATGAGATCAACGATCCCAAGCCGCTCATTGGGGCACGGTCCTGGGTATGCAGGAACACCGTTCAAGCGGACACTCGTTGCACGTTCAAACGCTCCCCTCTCTCCAACAGGAAAGGAAAGTATAGCCATCGTACCGCTCATAACCCCCCTCGTTCCAGTGGTTACAACGTCGACATCATCAAACTTTACGTCTTCTCCCTGACAGAGGAGTGTTTTGAGTTCGTTCGCGCTCATAACTTTGACCGTTCCATCCTCGATACGCCTGTTAATCTCAAGCACAGTTCGCCTGCTCATCTCTCACCTTCTCACCAGTGTGTGGCGTATTGCATCCTTTGCGCAAAAAAATTCCTTTGAAAATCTCGCAACAAGGGCTGGATCGTACGACTTGCAGCTGAAGATATCAAGATATCCATTGTTTGTTTTATCTACAAAATGACCTGAGATCAGGGAAGTCTCGATGAATTGAACGAAAGAATATCCTCCGTTATCGTTCTCCTCTCCAAAGTAAACGATCTCTGTCTCGCCAAAGCGCTTCATATCAATGAGTTCACAGAGATCTTTGACGTACTTTTTTAACACATCTGGATCTCTGATAAGCTCAGGATCACATCCATAGAGATCGATGCTCGTTGATAATCCCCATACATCACTCATTAAGATCAATCTATTTGAGTCGGGCTATAAGTTTTTACCTTTTTTCATTTACCAACCTCAGGATCCTGACAGCCAGATGGGCGGCGTTTTTGCCATTATCGATCCCAACAACCGCGACAGGAACTCCTTTTGGCATCTGAACCATCGATAAAAGTGCGTCAAGCCCCATCAACTTTGCCGAAACGGGTACACCTATTACAGGAAGGCCGGTCTTTGATGCGATGACACCTGGCAGTGCAGCAGCAAGTCCTGCGATCGCTATTATGATACCAATCTCATTCTTATCCTGTTCAAGTTCCTTCAAGTACATATCAAGCTCTTCAGGGTTTCTGTGTGCAGAGATTGTTTGAAGATCAAATTTAACCCCGTTTTCATCGAGAACTTTGCATACATCGATAGCTATCGACATATCAGACTCAGATCCAATTAAGATGGCTACTTTATCTCGCATAACTCTCACCTCCTCATCTTTGATGCGTTTATCTCAAATCCAACGATTGGATGCCCAAGCTCAAAACCAAGTATCACATCAGGATGGATCTCACCAAAAAATCCTAAAATCTCCCCGTTTAAGCTAAGATCCGCCCTTCTCCCTTCGATAAATGCAGCATTCCCCGAAGGCACGATCTGAATCTCACAATCGCTCCAGATCTCACTTATTACAGTATCGATCAATGATCGCACTTCAGCAAATTCGGCGAGGGAGTGAATCGATACCCCTGCAAGGTGGAACTCATTTTGTTCATCCACGATGACATCCCCTACCTCAAATATCCGCTGCGGGAGTTCCCTGTGCTTATTGAGTGAGAGTATCTCGAGGAGATTTGGGAGTATCGAAGTCCTCAGGATCGTCTGCTCTTCGTTTATCGGATACATGAGTGAAAGGCATGAACCATCCTCATCCCACCTCATCTTTTCATATTGAACCTTTGGAGACGTTAACGTGAATGTCATAACCTCGTAGTAACCAAGCCCAACCATAGCCTCCCTTATAAGTGATTTTGTAATTTCGATCTGATGGATTCTACCAACACCCTTTGTATCAGGCATCTCAGGTGTTATACGATCGTATCCATACCCTATAGCGATATCCTCAACAAGATCGTGGGGGTGGAGTATATCAGAACGATACGCAGGGATTAAAACCTCAAGTATCTCACCATTCGTATTCGATATCCCGAATCTCATTCTTTCAAGTGACGTTACGCAATCCTCAACCGAAAGATTAAGTCCAATGAGCTTTGACGCCTCTGTAACTGTAACAGACATCAACGTGGGCGTAAGATTGGGTGTAACAATGCTTCGGCCATTCTCAGAATCCAGAACCCTGACAGACTCAATGACCCCTCCTCGCTCTTTTAGCGCGGTAACAAGGATGTTCAGGGCAAAATTAACAGCATCACTCGTCCCTGTAACATCGATGAAGAGATCCCTTGTATCTTCACAAACCCGTGTAAGCTCGCCGTTTATGATCGGTGGGAAGGAGACTACATCCCCATTTGAGTCGGTGATGAGCGGGTAATAATCCATTCCTTCGAGGATGCCTTTGAACTTCACACCTTTGGGATGTTTCTGCAATATTTCATCCATCGACATCTCGTGATCAAAATCGAGTGGTACAAATGCAAACGCAGGGGATTCACCCAGATAGGTAAACGGAGGCTTCACCTTTGAGATATCATGGACACCAATAGAGACGCGCTTTCTATCACGTCCAAGTACCCAGTGAAGATGCTCCTGAAGTCCCATCAAAGCCTCAATAAACGAAGGAATTGTGAAATCAAGACCTCTCACAACCGCACAGACAATGTAAGGACGGAGTGGCTTGACTGAAGGATCTATCTCAAGGGTAACACCTGAATTGTTTACCTGGTATTCCACAATCCCGGGCTCAATACCAAGAAACCCTCTCATCGCCCGTGCTACCCCTTCAACACTGAAGAGATCTGGCCTGTTCGGGAAGAATTCAATATCAACATGATCTTCATCGATCCGCTCAATATCAGCACCGATCATTGGGATTTTATCGAGTATCCGACCCCTTTCAAGACCTGTGAGTTCCTCCAGATCCCTGTAATCTAACCGTATGATTGGCATACAAACCTACCTTTAAAGCCGATTCTATAAAATGATATCGGGTAAATCTATAAGCTCTCAAGATGTATCGGACATTATGAGCGAGGCTGTGACAAGGGACTGGTTTGATGCCTGGGCAGATGAGTACGACGATATTATTCCAAGAGTTCCGGAATACCAGATGCTGGTCAACAATATTGTTGAATACGCCGGAGTGAAGGATGGGGATGTGGTACTTGATATCGGTTGTGGCACAGGATTTTTGAGTTTGAAGTTTGTGGATGCAGCAAAATGCAAGCTCACAGCCATTGATCTCTCAGGGGAGATGCTTGCAGTTTTCAGGGATAAGCTAAATCGATTGCGCAATGAGGGTTATGACTTTATGAACCGTATCGAACTTAGACCTGGAAATGCTGTAAACCTACCTTTCAGGGATGAAGCATTTGATATCGTTGCATCATCTGCTGTGATGCACCATGTGACACCTGAGGAGAAGTCTAAGGCATTGAAAGAGATTTACAGGGTCCTCAAGCCTGGTGGAAAGTTTCTCCTCGGTGAGCTTAACGTCGATACGAGCGGGGATCACAACGATATCAAGCGACTTGAGCGATTGATGGCAAGCTTCACAAAACTGCTTATACTCCTTGTAAGTGCGTGTGGAGCGGGTGTGCTTGATCGGATGTTTGATAATACAAAGAAGCATCTTCTGAATGATGGCGAGTATGCGATAGAGATCGCTATGTGGGCTGATATGTGTAAAGATGTTGGGTTTGATGTTATCAGGCGTGAGGTGCTTCCATCGGGGATCTGGGGGGTTCTTGTTGCGAAAAGGACTTGAATATGGGGTGAAAAAAAGGACTCGGGTAAGCAAGCTTATATATCAATGCTTTGAGATTATCTAATTGGGTGCGAAGATGAAACCTGAAGAAGATGAAGTTTTCTACTCAAAGGTTCTGAATGATATGATCACATTTGTCGGCGTGCTTGAGCCGGATGGAACACTGATCTTTGCCAACAACACGCCGCTTGAGCTTGCCGGGATAACGCTTGAGGACGTGAAGGGTAAGAAGTTCTATGATGCTCACTGGTGGGCATACTCCAGAGAGGCACAGGAGCAGATCAAGGAAGATATAGAAAGATGTGCACGTGGTGAGCGGCTCATCCATGAGATTCAGGTGCAGACAGCCGATGGCTCCCTGATATGGGTAGAGTTCAGTATGCATCCAGTCTATGATGAAGAGGGAAATATCAAGTATCTCATTCCAGAGGGACGGGATATCAGTGAGAAGAAACAGGCACTGGAAGATGCTCAGCAGAAGGTCGCATACCTTGACAACATGCCGACGTATATGGCGGTGACAGACCCCGAGGGCAGACTTCAGTTCACGAGTGCTGTCACGATCGAGAAGTTCGGGTTCAAGCTTGAGGATGTTCTCGGGATGAGGTTTGACCAGATGCCATGGTGGGAGTACTCAGAAGACGTCCAGCAAAAGATGAAAGAAGTCTATGAGAGGGCAGCAAAAGGGGAAGAGTTTGAGTTTGAGGTCGACGTCAAGATGGGTGAGGATCTTTACCCGATCAAATACACCTGTGGGCCGCTGAGGAATGAAAAAGGAGAGATATATGCTATTCTTCACACAGGAACACGCATCGATGAGCTTCGAGCGGCACTGGATGACGCTAAGGCGAAAGTTGCATACCTTAATAACATACCGACTCCAGTCATGGTCGTTGATAAAGAATTCACAATCCAGTTCGTAAACCCTTCATGGGTAGATATGACTGGAGTAGCGATTGAGGATGCAGTGGGCGAGAAATGTTATGATCTTGTCAGGTCGGCGGAGTGTCAGACTGAGAGATGCTGTATTACAAAAGCGATGATGGAAGATAGCGTCATAACCTGCGAGAGGGTCGTTCACACTGTGAAAGGTGATATATCTACACAATACACTGGTGCACCGCTCAAGGATGCTGAAGATAACATTGTTGGCGGACTCGAGTATCTCGTTGATATCACTGATTTGAAACGGGCGATCGAGGAGCGAGAACGTTTGAGCAATGAGATCATGAGGCTATCAACACCGATTATTGAGGTGTGGGACAAGGTCTTGATGGTTCCCTTAATCGGCACGATCAGGACCGAACGTGCAGAACAGATCATGGAACAACTTTTAAATGAGATCGTGAAGCATGAGGCTGAGGTCGTGATACTTGATCTAAGTGGCATCCCCACGATCGATGTAGACGTTGCCCAGCACCTTTTAAAGACCGCAAGTGCTGCAAAGTTTCTTGGTAGCAAGGTGATCTTCACCGGTGTGAGGGCAGATATAACAGAGGCGATGGTGAGTATAGGTATCGACTTATCAGAGATTGATACGCGAAGAACGCTTAGAGATGGACTCAAGGAAGCAGTACCGATGGTGAAGAAGTGAAGAGAAGAGAGATTTACCTTGAAGATAGCTACAGACGTGAGCATGAAACGCGTGCCATTGCTGTGAAGGATTCGAAATTTGTGGTGCTTGATTCTACGATATTCTACCCCGAGGGCGGGGGGCAGCCGCATGATAGGGGCGAGATTATTTCTTTAGCAGATGGAGCACGCTACCCTGTTGTATATGTGGGTAAATTCGATGGTAACGTGAGCCATGAGATCGATTCAGATTTCTGCAATCTCAAAGAAGGTGATCGGGTTAGGTGTGTGATCGACTGGGAGAGGCGCTATAAACTCATGCGATCGCATACCGCAGCACATCTCGTGAGTGCGATCATAAACCAGAGAACAGGTGCGCTTATTACAGGAAATCAGCTCGATATCGAGAAGGTCAGGATCGATTTCTCGCTTGAGAAGTTTGAGAGGGATGTGATGAAAGGGTTTTTAGATTACGCAAACGAGATAATAAAGCAGGATCTTCCTGTCCGCCACTACTACCTCTCCCGTGAGGAGGCAGAACGAGAGGGGGTCTCACTGCTTGCAAAGGGTTTACCTCCAGATCTTGAAGAACTGAGGGTTGTTGAGATAGCGGGCATCGACAGGCAGGCAGATGGTGGTACACATGTAAGACATTTAAGCGAGATCGGTGAGATTGAGCTTTTAAAGCTTGAGAACAAGGGAAAGAAGAACAGAAGGGTATACTTCAAGCTGGTGTGAATCGTGGAACGAGGTGAGAAAGTTCACTGGGCAGATGTTATCGCAGAAGATCTGATAAAAACAGGTCGTAGACCGGTTGTTGCAACAGGGATCTCACCCTCGGGCCCAATTCATATCGGGAACTTAAGAGAGGTTATAACAGCGGATGCAATCTACAGAGCGTTACATGATAGGGGTGCAGAGGATGCAAGATTAATTTATATCGCTGACACCTATGATCCCTTGAGACGTCTTTACCCCTTCCTTCCAGACTCGTATGAGGAGCATGTCGGACGTCCGCTCTCTGCAATCCCGGATCCTGAAGGCTGCTGTGAGAGCTATGCAGCGCATTTCCTGCAGCCATTCCTTGAATCCCTCGATGAGTTAGAGATCGATATTGAGGTTTATCGGGCAGATTTGATGTATGCAAACGGTGATTACGATGAGGCAATCGTGAAAGCACTTAGAATGCGTGACAGGATCGCTTTGATCATTGATGAGGTCACAGGAAAGGTCACTTCTCACGACTGGAGTCCATTCAACCCGATATGCAAGAGCTGTGGCAGGCTTACAACAACGATCGTCACAGGGTTTGACACAGATCGGATGATCGTCAGTTACCGTTGCAGATGTGGAGATGAGAATGAGGTGCCGGTGCGAGGCGGGGGAAAACTCACGTGGCGAGTTGACTGGCCTGCAAGATGGGCGATTCTGGGGGTTACAGCAGAGCCTTTTGGGAAGGATCACGCATCTGCTGGGAGCTCTTACGAATCTGGAATAAAACTATCAAGAGAGATCTATGATTATGACCCCCCATATCCGATTCCCTTTGAGCATGTACTCCTGAAAGGCAAAGGATCGATGTCATCCTCAAAAGGGGTTACGATAACGATATCTGAGATGTTATCGTGTATCCCACCCGAGATCCTGAAATATATTATGATACGGGTTAAGCCTGAGAAGCACATCGAGATCGATCCAGGACTTGGGCTTCTGAACTTAATCGATGAGTATGAACGGCTGGATATCGGCTCTGTCCGCTCAAAGAAACTCTCAGCAACTAAAAAAAGCCTTATGATCGACGTTCCCTTCAGACATATCGTTAATATCGTCCAGATTGCTGAGTTTGACGCTGAAAAAACGCTTGAGATCATAAAACGTGGTGGATACCGGGTCGATGATCTTGAGACCGTCAGACGGTATGTTGAGTACGCAAAGGAATGGCTTGAACGTTTTGCCCCTCAGTCAGTTCGCTTTGAGGTCAGGCAGGAGATCCCACGTGAAGTGGATGAGATACCGCCTGAGGTGCGAGAGGGGTTAGTTGAGCTTGCAGATTTCCTCATGCACGAGGGGATCGATGCCGAGATGGTGCATCAGGAGGTGTATGCGATCGCAGAGCGCATTGGTGTTAAGCCGAAGGAGATATTTAAAGGTATTTACCTCTCGCTTCTCGGCAGAAAGTCTGGGCCAAGGGCCGGGTGGTTTCTAACCTCGCTTGATCGGGATTTTGTTGTCAGGCGGTTTGAGGGAGTTGAGAGATAAAAGCATAGATACAAGTTCAGAGGAGACTACAGATCACTCAGATATGATCTGTCTTCCTCTCAATATTCCAGGTGCGAGTGGTGCTCCTGTAAGGGTTCTGCTTGTTTCTAAGAACTCAATCGATTAAAGCGCTCTCAAGATCAAGAATCTTTTTAAGATTCCCACTGGTTATGGGTTTCTCTGGTATTGCAAGGCATTCTTCCTTTATCGATATACAGATCTCGTAGACCCCGACTTTTCTTGCCAGCCGCTCTATCTCCATCTTATCAAGCCCTATAAGTGGACGGAATACAGGAATATCTACCGCCTGATCAAGTACAAAAAGGTTATCAAGTGTCTGTGATGCTACCTGACCGAGCGATTCACCTGTAACAATTCCTTTACAACCTTCACGCGCTGCGATTTTCTCTGCAACCCTGTACATCTCTCTTTTGCAGAAGAGACATCTATAATTATCAAGCCGAGCCTCCTTGAGCACGCGCTTAACCTCACTCAGAAAAACCCCGTGATCGATTTTCACAGGCTTAAAATCCCGCTGATAAAGTTGTAAAAACGATGCAACCTTCTCTGCCCTCTTTACACCTTCTCCACCTGCAAAAACGCCGAGATCAAAATAAACAGGAATTATCACAGATCCTCTTTGCATCATCAACCAGCATGCAAGGCTTGAGTCCACACCACCAGAGAAGAGTGCCACAACCTTGCCCTCAACCCCGTAAGGTAGTCCACCTGCACCCTCGATTACCTCATCAAAGATATAGCAGTCACGATCCCTTATCTCGATGTAGATTATGTAATCAGGGTTATCAAGATTGACCTTCAAATCAGGGTGATGATCAAGGATCAGTGCCCCAATTTTTGCTGCCATCTCCTGTGAGGTGAATTCATGCAATCCCGTTCGTTTGACCCTGACCGCAAAGGTAAAATCAGCTTTATTACCCCTTCTATTCCAGAAATCGAGAACCTTTACTTCAAGTTCACCGAGATCACATCGCTCACATCTTGAGAATGACTGAATCCCAAATATCAGTTTCAACCGCTCTTCTGCTTCCGGACTTATCTCGTTCTCGATCCAGATTCGCCCTCTACCTTTCCTGAGTTTGACCTCTCCGATCGCTTTTTTGATCTCAGTATATAGTATCTTCTCCCAGCTTCTCCTGACGCCCTCTGATTTCAAGAATATCTCAGCCGACGGTCGTATGAGAAGCACGTCTGTAACCCCTGCCAATGAGATAGATCTCTGCACTTTCTTTCCTTGATGCACGTGGTGTATATGCGTTCACCCTCTCAAATCGTGTCAGTACGGTTCTGAAAAACGCCCTGTACATATCCCCCTGGAAGACCTTGACAACAAAATTTCCATCTTCCTTGAGGATTTTATCCGATACACCGAGGGCAGTTTCCGCGAGATCGATCGAGCGTCCGTGATCCCATGACCAGTTGCCTGAGAGGTTTGGCGAGGCATCAGATAGTACTGCATCAACTTTATCCCCACCTGTAATCTCGAGGATTTGATCCACCACGTCTGGTCGTCTAATATCTTTCTTTAGCGTGAAAACTCCTTCTATCGGCTCAATCGGCAAAAGATCAACCCCGATAACAACCCCTTTCTCTCCAGCGATATCTTTTGCAACCTGAAGCCATCCGCCAGGTGCTGCTCCAAGATCCACGACCTTATAACCTTTCCTGATCACACCAAATCGCTCGTTTATCTGTATGAGCTTGAAGGAGGCGCGTGAACGATAACCCCACCGCTTAGCCTCCTTCCAGAAAAAATCATGTCTACGCCTTGCCATTATTTTTTGGCACGCTCAAACTTTTTTGTGACCATATCCACAGCGAAGAACTCTCCAGCGATATGACAGAGCGGTTTCGAGCTTTCAGGCTCCAGAACTCCTTCCCAGGAATCTCCTTTAACGCCTGCTGCAACCACTTTTCCTGCAACCCATATATGGTCACCAAGCTCTACCGCCTTATCGAGCGTGCACTCAATCCATGCGATCGCTTCCATGATCCGTGGTGGTTTCACGACATCTGAGGGCTCTTCGTTTAGTCCAGCCTTTTCGATCTCTGAAACCTCATAAGGATATTTCTCTTCCAGAATCTTCATGAGATCTCCCATATCCTCACCCGCCACATTCACGACAAACTCGCCCGTATCCTGAATGTTTCGCCACGTATCATGTGCTGGATTGCATGAAAATCCGTATAACGGTGGTTCGAAACTGATGGGTGAGTTGAAGCTGAAAGGCGCAGCGTTCGGAACCCCGTTCTTTGATATCGTCGTCACAACAATGACAGGTCTTACCAGTAGCTTTGGATAGTCTTTTGTACTAAGTTTCATGTGGATTTGTATGATCCTGAAGGTTAAGGACTTTTCGTTTGGGGTTAACCTTATTAAGTGATATGATCGAAGCTACTTATATCAAGATTAAATCATGAAAAGGAGATTGATATGGGAAACGTGAGACCCACTTACATAAAGGTTGTTGGTGATAAGTTGCGTAAGGATTCAGGAGTAACGTTCACTGGGGATTTCGAAGAGAACAAAAAGATCGTTGAAGCACGCACCAACGTCAAGAGCAAGACTATACGAAACAGGATCGCAGGATACATCACTTCAAAGATCAATAGCAAGATAAGAAGAGAGAGTCGATTGCGTGGCAGCGACGATGACGAGTTCTATGTTTAGAGGGGTCTTCACCGCACTTATAACCCCGTTCAAGGATGACGGCAGCCTCGATCTGGAACAATTGCGATTCCTCATCGAGTTTATGGCAGCGAATGGTATTTCTGGAATTGTTCCATGTGGCACAACAGGTGAGTCTGCAACGCTGACGCATCATGAGCACAGAGACGTGATTAAAGCTTCTGTCGATGCCGCTCCGTCAAAACTTGCTGTAATCGCAGGCACAGGCTCAAACAATACAGAAGAGGCGGTTGAGCTTACAAGATTTGCAAAGGACGTTGGAGCGGATGCATCACTCCAGATCACACCTTATTATAACAAGCCAAACAGGCGTGGCATCCTGAAGCACTTCAATGCGATCGCAGAGGCATCTGATCTTCCCATAATCCTGTACAACATCCAGTCAAGGACAGGGCTTAACCTCACACCTGATCTGATCCTTGAACTCTCAAAGGATGAACGAATAATAGGTATCAAGGAGGCAAGCGGAAACATCTCGCAGGTTTCAAAGATAATTGAGCTTACGAGAGATGATGGTTTTCTTATCTTTGCAGGAGACGATTCCTCGACCATCCCGATTATAGCACTTGGGGGTGTTGGTGTCGTCTCGGTTGCCGCAAACATCATACCCCAAAGAATGGCATCGCTCACAGCAGAAGCACTATCAGGTAACTTTGATCGTGCAAGGGATCTCCACTATGAGCTCGCTCCCTTATTCGATGCGCTATTTCTTGAGACAAACCCGATACCTGTCAAGAAGGCTGCTGAACTGATGAAACTCTCGAATGGAACGATCAGACTACCGCTTGCAGAGCTTGACAAAGAGAATGAAGCGCGCCTTAGAGAAGTTCTAACAGAGATGGATCTTATATGATAAAGTTAGCTGTCAGCGGAGCAAATGGACGTATGGGGCGCCTGATCATTGATAGAATCGCTACTGAAGAAGGGATGGAGGCTGTTGCAAGTTTTGATATTCGTGGCGAGGGGGTTGTACACCCCGAGAAAATGGCCGACACGCTGAGAGATAGGGGTGTTGATGTTCTTGTTGATTTTACGGTTGCAGATGCTGCGATTGAGAATGCGATTACAGCCGCCCAATCTGGTGTTAATCTCGTGATCGGAACCACAGGTTTCAGCGAAGATGATCTTCTGAAGTTGCGATCCGAGATCGAGGACAGGGTTGCTGCTGTGATCTCACCAAACTTCTCGATCGGTGTGAACCTTCTCTGGAGGCTCATAAAGGATGCGGCAGCAGTACTTGAGGGCTATGATATCTCGATCATCGAGGCACACCATAGAACAAAGATCGATGCGCCGAGTGGGACAGCACTCAGAGCAGCAAAGGTACTTGAGGATATGGGAAGAGAAGTAGACATCCATGCGATAAGGGGTGGAGATATCGTTGGTGACCATACAGTCATCTTTTCCGGAATCGGGGAGCGTTTTGAGATTGCACACCATGCACAGAGCAGGGCTACATTCGTGAATGGTGTGATACGGGCTGTGAGGTGGATTCACAGAAGAGAGAACGGAATCTACTCAATGGATGATGTTATGGGATGGAGGTAAATTTAAAAAATAGAAAAAAGAGGTTTAACCCTCTTTCAGTACATATCTTCCATTCCGCCCATGCCACCTGGTGGCATTCCGCCTCCTGGAGGCGCAGCTGGTCCACTCGTCTTTGAACTCGCGATGACGTCATCGATCCTGAGAATCATCACCGCTGCTTCTGTGGCAGAGCTTACCGCCTGCGTCTTTATCCTCATTGGCTCAAGAACGCCTGCCTCTTCCATATCGATGATCTCACCATTAATTACATTGAGACCTGCATTCTTATCGCCTGCTTCATGGGCAGATCTCAGTGCGACGAGCATATCGATTGGATCGAGTCCAGCGTTTTCTGAAAGCGTTCTTGGAATGATATCAAGTGCGTCTGCAAATGCCTCGATCGCGAGCTGCTCACGTCCACCGATCGTTGAAGCGTAATCTCTGAGTCTCAGTGCAAGCTCGGTCTCTGATGATCCACCACCAGCCAGAACCTTCTTGTCCTCGATCGCTACACCTACGACCCTAAGCGCGTCGTGTATACCACGCTCAAGCTCATCGACAACGTGTTCTGTACCACCGCGCAGGATAATTGAGACTGCTTTGGGGTTACTGCATTTCTCAATGAAGATCATCTCATCTCCGCCGATCTTTCGCTCTTCGACGATGCCTGCGTCACCGAGATCATCTGATTCAAGCTCATCAACACTTGAGACTATTCTACCGCCAGTTGCACGAGCGAGTTTCTTCATATCACTCTCTTTGACCCTCCTCGCGGCAAGGACGCCTGCCTTTGCGAGGAAATGCTGTGCGATGTCATCGATCCCCTTCTGGCAGAACAGGACATTTGCACCCGTTGATGTAATCTTCTCAACCATCTCCCTCAGCATGTTCTCTTCCTCGTCGAGGAAAAGTTTGAGCTGATCGGGCGATGTAATCTCGATCTTTGCATCGACCTCGGTCTTCTCGATCTCGAGTGGGCAATTTAAGAGTGCGATCTTCGCGTCATCGATCTTTTTTGGCATGTTTGTATGCACCCGCTCCTTATCGATAACGATACCATCGATCAATTCAGAGTCCTCGACGCCGCCACCCATCTTCTTCTCAACCTTGATGTTATCGATATCGACCGTCCCATCATCTTCAACGATAGCAGTTACAGAATCTACCACGAGCTTTGTGAGTCCTTCCTGAGATATTTCAGCACCTTTTCCTGTCATAGCGGTTTTTGCGACCTTGAAGAGGGCGTCTTTATCCTCAGGAGATATATCTTTACTCGTTTCACTCAGTATCTCATAGGCTTTCTCTGATGCAAGTCTGTAACCCGATGCGATTACTGTTGGATGAATATCCTGCTCTAAGAGATCTTCTGCTTTTTTTAAGAGTTCTCCTGCAAGTACAACTGCAGTGGTTGTGCCATCGCCGACCTCATCATCCTGGGTCTTTGAGATCTCAACCATCATCTTTGCAGCAGGGTGTTCGATGTCCATCTCTTTAAGGATCGTTGCACCGTCATTTGTAATTACAACGTCCCCGAGTGAGTCGACAAGCATCTTATCCATACCTTTTGGTCCGAGTGTTGTTCGAACTGCACTTGCAACGGTCTTTGCTGCCGTTATGTTACGGTTCTGCGCTTCTTTACCTCTTGTTCGCTCAGCTCCTTCTTTTAAAATCAATATCGGCGTTCCGCCTAACTGTCCAGCCATATATAAAATCCTCCATTTTTTTGTTTTCTATGATTTATACTTCTATATAAATGTTGTGGTGATCTTGTTATGCTCCTCTCCCAAACAACCTTGATATAAACCTCATTCCCTGCCGCCCCTCCTCGACCACCTCATCCTCATCTTCTAAGGTATCAAGATAGTCCTCCCAGCTTGCAGGATATGTCGATATGATCCTGGAGGATTCGCCGCCATGGCGGGTCTTTCTTACCCTCACATCAACAAGCACGGGCTTCTCGATATCATTACTCACAATAAGTGCCATACCCGCAGGAATTCGTTTTATCTCCTCTTCAAGATCTGTACTCATCCCTTCAAGTCCTTTACTCAGGGCTTTGAGGTCGTTCGGGTTTGTGACCTTGAGAATTATCTGGGTGTTACACTGGGAAAGGATATTTTTATCAACCCTTGCAGGACGCTGTGAGATAACAAGCAGACCCAGACCAAACTTCCTCCCTTCTGATGCGATCGTTCTTAAGATCTCAGAGGATATCGCCTTCCCGATCCCTTTCTCAGGGCAGAAATTATGGGCTTCCTCGATCACAAGCATTAAGGGTGGAATCTTACCCATCTTTCTCGCATCGAAAAGCTGTGATGCAAGCTGGGAGACGATGATCTCTTGAAGCTTCGGGTCAACCCCCTTCATATCAATGATGGATGCTTTTCTCGGTTTTACCAGTTCTTCCAGGGCTGTTGGGCTGTCTGATAAAAGACCAGTCTCCTTCAAGAGTTCAAGTGTATGTATGATCGCCCATCTGGCGTTTGATTTAAACTTCCCAACCTCATCAATGATATCATCGATCCTGTAAAAGTCACGCGCCTCCTTGAGTGCTTTTATCGCCTGGTAGAGAAGTCCAAGCTGTGTATCTGTGAGACTTGGGACCATGAGACTTAACGTGCGTGCATCGAGGTTTACGCCATCGAACCTGAAGACAGCATCGGCGTGGGGTGCGACAGCCAGGTTTGCAGGGGTGTAGACCATAACCTGATCTAAATATGACTCCGGCATGACCCCGTATTCATCCATCCGCTTTAGATCACTCTCACTCTCGTTCTCAGATTTTAGTGATGCATACTCACCGTGTGGATCGATGATCAGAAGCGGAACACCTTTATCGAGAAGCTCCTCAACGATCACCCCTGCGGTGTATGACTTGCCAGACCCTGTCTTTGCGAGGATACTGCAGTGTTTCTGGACAAATTTGTTTGGATCGAGCATAACCTTGATATCATGCCCCTCGAGAAAGCCGATGTAGATCCCATCCTTCCCAAGACCGATCGTCTCAAGTATCAGGTCGCGATCTGCTGGGAAGACACGGTCTCCAGGTGAAAAAGGAGTTCTTGGTGACTTAAGCAGTCCTTCCTCATCCCTTGATCCAATTACAACACCTTCTGCCACTACTTTCTCCTCGATCTCGGTGAACGTCCCGACAGACTTTGCTTTGTCAAATGAGAGATCACTCGATCTGCGAATCGATGTAACCTGCGAGAGCACCCATCCATCGGTCGGGTGCCAGACCTTGATATAATCACCCTGTCTCAGAAGATCAGGGGCTGTCACAGCAAAGCGGAACTTGAGCGCTCCTGTATCTCCAAATATTGTACCGAGTGGTCGCCTCATTCCATCCCCATTAAATCAATCGTCCTCTTTAACTTTAAAGTTTACCAATTTATCTGACGCTACCATCGAACGCGCGGTGTTTCCAAAATGTTCACGGGATGATCGCATCTCTTCGGTAAATTTCTCAATATCTCTTTTTTTAACAATCTCTGAGAGCTTACTGGCTTCTTTCAGGAATGTTTCATGAATCTCAGATACATCAAGGTTCATCTGTATCATGCCATAAAGCATCGGGTCCTGATGAAGAATTCTACCAACAAAATCGGTCATAATCTCATAAACAGGACTCATATATCTTCTTGACCCTTCAATATCAAATCCAAGCGCTCTCAGGGTCTGTCCGAACGTGATGTAAACAAAGTGAGTAAGCCCCTGGACAACCGCCATTATTCTATCGTGCTCATCTGCGTCCATATAGACAACGTCTGCTCCAGCATCTGTAAATAACTGATCCATAAATCCTGTAAGCCTGCCCTTTCTAACGGGTACAAAGATCATCGTCTGCTTCTTCATCGAGGGCATCGTCGGACCAAAGAGTGGATGAATGCTCAAAGCCTCGATATCACACTCGGCTATTGCAGATCGCATCGCACGAGTGGGATCACGCTTTATCGAGGTAATATCTACAAGAAGCGCTCCCTGTTTTAGTAGGGGTGCCGTATCCACGATCACGCGGTGGGCAATCTGAATCGGGACTGATATCAGGACAATATCGACCTCACCAAGCTTTTCCTGCCCAACAGCAGTGACACCCAGTTCGTCTGCGATCTTCCCACAATCATCTCTTGGATCAAGGATATAAACAACGGCACCGCTCGCTTTGAAAAATCTTGTAAACCACTGTCCCATTACCCCAGCGCCGCCAACAATCACGATCTTCACGGGATCACTTCACGGTGGTGAAGAGCCGATATTTTATCGTATCGTCTTTCAGCTCTTCCTCTATCCGATTCGCTATGATCCTCTCTGGATGGTACAACCCTTTAACCCGATTTTTAAGGTCATCAAAGCTGGTAAAGTCCCCCTTCTTCCGTTCCTTCAGAATCATATTCACGAACTTACGACCGATACCTGGAAAGAGATCGAGAATATGGAGCCGTGTCGTAATTGAGTATGATTTATTATAGATCTCAAGAAACCTTGCTTCATTGTCTTTTACGATCTCAGTAAGCACGTGTGGGAGCTCAGCCTGTGCCGCGTGCGTGAGTTCGTTGTACCTGAGCCTGCAGTTCACATGATCCACGACATCACGTGTCTTCTCCCCGGTGTAGAGTCTTTCATGTATCATCGGCACTTTACCCTTCTTTGGCGTAATCTCCATCAGAACAAAACTCTTCTCACCGATCGCCTGGATAAGCGGTTCCTTCTGGTACGCTGGGCGGTCATCATCGATCCTGCCGTAGGGAAGAAAATCGAGTACACGTACATACTCCTCTCTTTCCTTGCTCGCTGTGAAGATCTTATTGATCGTACCCCCTCCCCTAATGGTACCTGTTCACGATATCGAGAATCGCATCAAGTTCCTCCTCTGTGAGCGTGAACCTCTCCTTTGCATAGATCGCCCGAACCTCGTCCCGTGTCTCAGGCAGTATATCTGCAATCCTGATTGCAAGCTCTGGCTTCATCTTTTCGAGCGTCTCAAGCTCCTTTACCAGCTCCCTCGATCTCGCCGCGTCCATGTGACAGAATAGCTCGGCATGTTCTATCGCCTTCCGCTTCTCATAGCTGAGCTCTTCCCCTTCCCTCTCCTCTCTTACTTCCATCAGGATGGCTTTTGCTTCAGCCAGGGTAAGCATCTCTTCTGAAAGAACTTTTTTTACGATCATTTACTCAACCTGACGCTTTTCATTTCTGCGGCAGAAGATGTTCTGGTCTCACAAAGATCTCTTTGAGTTTCTTTCCGTCTTTTACCTCGAGCCTGAATGACCTCCCACGCATGGCTATCACCTTTGCGGTCTTTCCGTGAAACTTCGGATTTGGTACACCTCGGTGAACACTTGGATCGATCTTGATGTGTACCATCTCACCAGGATTAAACTCCTGAACAGCTCTTGTGATAGGTGACAGTCCACGCGCTCTCACCGGCTTCTTGAGCTTATGTCTCGTCTTTCTCTTAACACCGTGTGATACTGGCATAACATTCACTCCATATATCCCATACAGCTTGTTAAATAAATAGATTATGCCCCTTTCTTTATATCTCTATGCCCTCAATGTCCCCAACATCGATGACATCAAGCTCCTCAACAGAAAGATCCTCTTCCATGATCGACGAGAGGCTTGGGCTGGATCTTCCCTTATCGCCTGATACAAGCTCCTTTATATAGAGCCCGGCCTCTGATAAGATCTCTATTATGGCATATCCATCTTCAATCCCGAGAAGATGCGCCTCGATAACTTTTCGTCTTCTTGTTTTATCTACTCTTCTGTGAAGAACCCTCTGAGGAGTTTTTTGATCGATTATCGCGCCTGAAAGTTCATTTAACCCTGATTCAAGCCGTATTTTATCGAGATCTCCCACCCTGATCTTAGCCCTGTAACGCTTCGTGGGAGAGGCTGACTTTAAAACCTCCACCCTGGATCCATCGGTGTATCGCAGACCAGTAAGCGAGACTTTTGTATGATCAACCCCATCCTCGAGCACCTTTAGATCTACTTCCCGCGCTTTTGGCGATTTTATCTCAAGGATGAATGGTCTTCCACGCCCAAGCATACGCGCATCGATATCCTCACGTCCTGCACCATGGAGGCGATAGTCCTCACCTTTAAATAAAGGAAGTGCGACCTCGCCGATGAGTTCCTCGACAGACTCCTTATAGAGCTTGCCTGTGAAGTTGCACGCCTGACAGCCTTTGCCACGACACCTGCTACATGGCCATCTTGTCTGCGGAATCCCTCTTATGAGTTTTAGATACCTGCCGAAGATGAAGCGAGCGTTTATCGATAGGTTAACCCTGTCACGGGCGAGATCGAGGATTATAAGAACGTCAGGACGCGTAAACTCAACCTCTATTCCTTTTCTCTCTGATACGAGCTTTCCGATCTCACGGTTAAGTTCAGATTTTAAAGGCTCGGCATATTGTATCCCACACTCACCCCATAAAATCTCCTCATTCTCTGAAAGAAGCCCACTCACCTGAGTTCCGATGAGAAATGTCCTGCATTCAATACCATGCAGTGCATCCTCGACCTTTTCAGCCCAGCTTGCAAGTTTATCCCTCTCAAATAGCCCGAGACAAACCCAGCACCCTTTCTCAGGTAGAGTGCGGTCATCATGACTCATTCGAATAACCGTACGAAGTGCACGTCCGCGCTCACGGTTTGTGAGGCCGGTCGATAACATTGCAAACTGCCTGCCGAGACAGCTATCACAGATCGGCCCAAATTCAAGGATCTTTTCTGCCGTCTTTAGCAGATCTGTTTCTACCATCCTCGAACCTGAAGAAGCTCCTCTCTGGGAATGGACCCAACTTCTATGCCTTTCATTGGATCTCCAAGCCCCTTAGAGATCTCTGCAAGCTTAGCAGGGTCATCAAAGTTATTTACTGCATCAACAATCGCATGAGCCATCCTCACCGGGTCAGAGGACTTGAATATTCCTGAACCTACAAATACGCCATCTGCGCCGAGTTTCATCATAAGCGCGGCATCTGCAGGCGTTGCAATTCCACCTGCTGCAAAGTTAACGACAGGAAGCCTTCCCAGTTTTGCGGTCTCAACGACAAGATCAATGGGTGCCTCGATCTTCCGTGCGATGTCCATTAGTTCCTCTTCGTTCTTCCCACGAAGTTCTCTGATCGTCCCCATGATCAGCTTCATGTGTCTGACTGCTTCCTTTACGTCACCTGTCCCAGCTTCGCCTTTTGTTCTGATCATTGCAGCTCCTTCAGCGATCCTGCGAAGCGCTTCTCCAAGATCTCGCGCTCCACAGACAAACGGGACGGTAAATCTGGTTTTATCTATATGATGAGTATCAACTGGCGTTAAAACCTCTGACTCATCGATCATGTCGACGCCCAACGCCTCAAGGATCTCAGACTCTACAAAATGCCCTATTCTGGTCTTTGCCATAACAGGGATCGTGACAGCTTCGATGATCGCTGAGATAACCGCAGGATCTGCCATCCTTGCGATACCGCCAGATGCCCTGATATCAGCAGGAACCTTATGAAGTGCCATCACAGCAACAGCCCCAGCCTCCTCTGCGATCTTTGCTTCCTTCGGATTTGTCACATCCATGATCACACCGCCTTTCTGCATCGATGCAAAACCACGTTTGAGAAGCTCGGTACCGTGCCTCAGCTCTTTAAGTTCGATCTCCATCAGGTGAAACCTATGTTGAGTCTGTACTTAAAGTTTGCTTAAAAGTGGTGGTATTGTGAGATCTCGTGCTCCTTCACAAACCCCACCAGCAGAACTGAAATCACGGTCAGTATAACTGCATAGATAAACGTCGCCTCAGGGCACATCACATCCCAGAGAAACCCTGCTATAAGCCCACCTGGAAGTGCAGCCATACCGATTGAGGTATGAAATGCACCGAGAGCGGTCGCTTTCAGATCCTCTGGTGCGAGATCGACGACAAAGACACGCTGTACGCCATCGATCATCGCATAACAAATACCATAGATCGCAAATAGTAGAAGTATTCCTGAAAAATCTGATACAAAGATCAATCCAGTTGACACCAACCCAAATAAGATATATCCTCCCACCAGGATCGGTTTTCTCCCTTGCTTATCTGAGAGCATACCTGATGGAATCGATGCAAGTGTGTAGATGATGTAGAAGAGGACGTAGAGAAGGATTGCGGTCTCATCGCCAAGCCCAATATTCTTTGCTCGAAGCAGAAAAAAAGCATATCCAAAATGTCCGAGTGCAAAGATTGAGGATGCAAGGATCAGAAGCCTCAGATTCCAGTCAAGCTTCCCGAAACTGACCTTGATCGAGGTTTTTGCTTTATCAGACTCAGGTTCTGAGGGTATATGAGCACGCTCCTTTATAAGCAAGATAATCGATACCGAGATAATTCCTGGTATGAATGCAAGGAGGAATATATCCTGATACCGCCAGCCGTAGAAGAGAAGGAGGAAAGCAATGACCGCGCCCAGAACCGAGCCTGCACCATCCATTGATCTGTGAAATCCATAAGCAACTCCCCTTGTACTTTCTCTCGATGATTCAGCAACAAGTGCATCTCTTGGTGCAGTTCTAAGCCCTTTTCCAACCCTCTCAATTACCCTTATCAGAAGAACAGATTGCCATATACCTGCAAATGCAAATAAAGGCTTTGTTATCGTTGAAAGTGAGTATCCAACAAGTATGAATGGTTTTCTAACTTTTACCTTATCTGACCAGTATCCAGATACAACCTTGAGAAGCGATGCGGTTGTTTCTGCCGCACCCTCTACAAAACCGACGGCAAAGGCACCCGCACCAAGAACGGTTGTTAAAAATAATGGAATCAGCGGAAAGACCATCTGGCTTGAGAGGTCTGTAAAAAGGCTTACAAGACCGAGAATGAGTATATTTCTTGTGATACCTTTCATTATATCAGGCTTCACTGGATAGATCGATGGTACTCACGCCTGAGCTTCGATCTTTCAGTGATTTCAGTGCTTCCAGCACCATCTCCTTGTAGTACTCAAGATCAATGAACTGATAATGATCCTTTGCATGTTCTATATTCTGCAACGTCTCAGGGTCGAGACCCACGGGGTTTTTCATCCGTTTTATTCGATCAAGGGTTGCTCTGGCGGTATCGATCACCCACAGGTCGCGGGTTGTTGCATCAACGACCTCGAGATACTCGGGTCTAAGCGATGTGTAGGTATTTATGACACCGTTAACCTCTCGCTCCCGCACATTCGGCTTTCCGATCACGGCAACCCAATGGGGAACCTCAAGCGATGCAAGCCGATGCATCACCTCTTCCTGATACTGCCCTGCATATATCGTGAACCCTCCTGTGGGATCGACAACCCTGCCCCGCCAGTACTCAAGATCGCTCCCAATATCCTCCTTCTCGGTCAGTGTCCCGACAACAAAGATTCTGTTACACTTTGCAGCAGTGGGCGTTAGGAGAAATCTTGGTGCTCTTTCACCATCTTCTTCTCTGAATATACATGTGCTATCGTTAAACTCTCTTGCAAACACCCGCTCTGCAACTTCTCGAATAAGATCAGGCATGACACTTCAACCTCACATCATCTTTACAGTAGGAGTATATATTATATGCGCCTGTATCCTTCAGGCGATCACTCTGAACCTACCCAACTTCTAAAGGTGGCATTCTTCGTTGATAAAGCGTGAAATCCTCGAGAAACGTTTTTTTACAACCTTCTTTGGCAGATAAGCCCGATAATGATGTCTACCCTCATAGTGGCTCTCAATGATATTTATGATGCTCAGAGGTATCTGTTCAGACTCAAACAATCCAAATGTCTGGTATAACTGCCGGAAGA
The DNA here is from genome assembly GCA_026134025.1 of Candidatus Syntropharchaeum sp. Classification (GTDB taxonomy): domain Archaea; phylum Halobacteriota; class Syntropharchaeia; order Syntropharchaeales; family Syntropharchaeaceae; genus Syntropharchaeum. Next base: position 37,576 of record JAOQII010000005.1, on the reverse strand, counting down.
GCTTTTTTCTGTCCTTGAACGTTTGTGACCTCAATTGGGAGCGTATACCTTCTTTGGTAGTAAGGGATTTCTACCGTTCCTTTTCTCCACTCCTTAATCGCTCTTGCAAGCGAAAACTGGTTCTGATACCAAGACCTGACCTGAAAGACCAAAGATCCTTTTTTCTCTAACCGAGGAAGCAGAAGGGTGCTTCAAGAAGGCTTATCCCAAGCTTTTAAAGTTGCTGATCAGTGATATGATCGAGAAGGATGGAGAAGAACGTGTCAGAGAGATGATGGCGGCACTTGGGACGAGAGAGGCAAATATTTACCGAGAAAGATGTACAGGGGAGGTAGATCTTGAGATTCTCGTGGAGTTCTTGAATGAAATGGGATGGTTCGTAGAGATAGTACTGGAGAACGGCAATACCCTTATAAAATCGTATAACTGCCTCTTCTACGAGGTTTCAAAGGAATTTGGTGAGATTATATGCGCGTTTGATCTTTCGCTAATCGAAACTATTCTTAACCAGGATGTTTGGCATAGAGCCTCTATGGCACGAGGGGATAGGTTCTGCTCCTTTCTTATTGCTTGAAAATAAATTCCTTCTTAACCCTCTCCACCGCCTCCTCTATCCTCTGAACTGATTCTGTCAACGCAAATCTCACAAATCCCTCGCCATATTTACCAAACCCGATCCCTGGTGTTACAAGGATCCCGCACTTTGAAAGTAGGGCTTCTGTAAAGGAGAATGAGTCGTATCCATCAGGAACCGGTGCCCAGAGATAGAATGTCGCAGAAGGTGGGTCAATCTCAAGACCACGACATAATACATCACGCCGCTTGCTGTATATACGGCTGTTCTCACTCGCGACTTTATCTGCGATCTCGAGAGCCTTTATCCCTGCACGCTGGATCGCCTCAAACGCACCTGAGTCGATATTCGTCTTGACCTTCAGGAGTCCTTCAAGTACCTTACTCGATCCAACCGCATAGCCGATCCGCCACCCTGTCATGTTACACGTCTTTGAGAGTGAGTTGAACTCAATACCAACCTCACGTGCCCCATCAATTTCAAGAAAGCTTGGAGCACGAGTGTCATCGAATACGATCTCACTGTACGGGTTATCATGGCAGACGATGATATCATGCTCCTTTGCGAAATCAACGACCTCTTCAAAGAATTCTCGTTTTGCAACGGCTGATGTTGGGTTGTTCGGATAGTTCAAGAATAGTAACTTTGTTTTTTTCAGAATTTCGGTTTCGATTCTTGATAGGTCAGGCAAAAAATCGTTCTCACGAAGAAGCGGCATGACGTGTGGCTTTCCGCCTGCGAGTATCGTTGAGTTGAGATATACTGGATATGCAGGATCTGGCACAAGGACATAGTCACCAGGATTCACGAAGCCAAAAGGAATATGTGCGATTCCCTCTTTTGACCCTATGAGCGCAACAACCTCATTCACCGGATCGAGTTTGACGTCCTTGATACGCTTATACCATCCTGCAACGGCTTCCCTGAATGAGAGCATTCCATCATAAGTCGGGTATCTGTGCGTCTTTGGATCTTTAACGGCATCATAGAGTTCCTCGATAATCGTTTGTGGGGTGGGTATATCGGGATCGCCTATACTCAGGTCTATTAAATCTATCCCACTCTTCTTTGCTTCTTCTTTCATCTCATCGATTCTTGCGAATAGATACGGCGGCAACTGGTTTATTCGATCAGCATAGATTATACGCTCAGACATTCCATCACCATTTCCATATCTTTAAAAGATGTGGTTATAAAATGATCGTATCACCAAAAATTTAAGAAACATGAATGGAAAAATATAACATAGAAGGTGGATGAAAGCTGATGAAACTGATTACTGCAGGGTTCTTGATCATGTTCATAGGAGTGCTACTGATCCTCGCAGGGGTATTCAGCATGGCATATCAATCATGGAAGAACGGGGGCGGCAGCACGGAAAAATCAGAAGCCAGCGTGCGTGGCGGTGGTATCATAATGATTGGACCAATACCGATTATATTTGGCACTGACGTTGGCGTCTTGAAGATCTTAATTATCTTAGCGATAGTGTTAATGGCAATGGCGATTATTCTCTTCTTTCTCCCATCAAGGATAGTTTAGGTCTTTATTCAAAATATCGATACTTCTTAATGCATTGCTACGATCTTAAGACCTTTCCTTTATCAAACCAGGCACTCACCTACATATTCACAGATTTAGTCCCTGGAGAGTGTCTTTCTTTGTTTACAGTACTATAGAATGGATAGCCCTGAGATTCTTATTATATGAGACTTTTGCATTCATTCTGAATGCGATGCAGTTACCACAACTTTTATATATTGTCTCATTTGAGGTTGAAGTGGTCAAGAATGAAGTCTCTAACTGGGAGAAGGACGAGGAACGGTGATATTTTGCACTTGCTTCTCTTAGCATTGGTATGTTGAGGCTTGACCAGATCCTTTTTTTTAAAAAAATCTATAACGGATTTGGTGTTTATCATGATAGCTCGCGAAGTAGAAGATCGTTATGGCTTTGGTACAAATACGGTGAACAGGGAGGAATATCTGCTCAAAGGAAATTCATCCTGCCCTGGTTGCACTGCGATGCTCGCCATACGTCACATCTTGAAGGCTGCAGGTCCTGATACATTCGTGCTCGTCTCTGCATGTTGTGCCGTGGTCTGTGAGGGGATCTCCCCGAATACGTGTATGGCGTTACCCACACTTGATACCGCTTTTGCCTGTACAGCTGCGATGGCAAGTGGTGTTCGGGCAGCAGTACGAGAACGTGGGATAAATGTGATAGCAATTGCTGGTGATGGTGGAACGGTTGATATTGGAGTTCAGGCACTATCAGGGGCTATCGAGCGTAATACTGACTTTCTCTATGTCTGCTACGACAACGAGGCGTATGGAAACACAGGTATGCAGCGATCGGGCTCAACACCGTTCGGAGCATCGACAACGACGACACCTTTCGGCAAGAAAGAGGATAAGAAAGATATTGCAGCCATAATCAGCGCTCATAATATCCCTTACATGGCAACAGCCTGTCCTTCCTACCCGATGGATCTTCAGAGAAAAGTAAAGCGTGCCCTCTCAATTGAGGGACCCAAGTTCCTGCATGTCCTGACGCCCTGCCCGCCTGGTTGGAGAATCTCAACCGAGAAAGCGATAGAAATTGGAAAGCTTGCTGTAGGAAGCTGTTCATTCTTCCTGTATGAGACTGAAAATAGGAGTTTCTCGATGAGCAAGCCGAGTCTCGACGCGATGAAGAATCCGATACCTGTTAAGGATTATCTCAGAGTTCAGGGAAGATTTTCAAGGATGAGTGAGGAGGATATTGAGATCACACAACGAAAGGTCGATGCAAATATAGCCTACTACAGGGAGGCGTTTGGACTGTGATGACGACGCAGACAGAATTAGAGAAAGATAGAGGACTTTTTGTTACAGGATGTGAAGCTGCTGCAAGGGCGGTTCTTGTTGCAAAACCTTCTGTGATTGCTGCATACCCTATAACACCACAGACAGAGATTGTTGAGAAGTTATCACGCTTTATCGGCGAAGAGAGGCACGACTGCCAGTATATAGCGGTTGAGAGTGAGCATTCAGCACTTGCCGCGTGTATCGGAGCGTCTTCCTGTGGAGCAAGGACATTCACAGCCACATCAAGCCATGGATTGCTCTATATGGCCGAGATGGTTCACTGGGCAGCGATCGGGAGACTTCCAATCGTTATGGCAAATGCAAACCGTGCACTCGGATCAGGCTGGAACATCTGGGCTGATCACCTCGACTCATTATCGATGAGAGATTCGGGATGGCTTCAGTTCTATACTTCCACTGTTCAGGAGGTGTATGATACAATCCTGATCGCTTTCAGAGCTGCAGAGAATGAGGATGTGATGTTGCCTGCGATGGTCTGCCTCGATGGTTTTCTCCTGACACATATAAATCAACCGCTTCACCTGATCGATGAAAAACGCTATCAGGAGGAGTTTCTTGATGAGATCAGGATTCCTCACGCCCTCAACTTTGACGCACCCCACACACTCGGTACGCTTGTTGTACCCACTGATAACTACAAGATACAGCATAATCGAAAGGTCTCCATGGATCTGGTAAAGGATGTTATAAAAGATGCTGAAGCTGAATTCTTGAGACTCTTCGGGCGGGAATATCATCCTGTGATGGAGTACAGGACAGATAACGCAGAGGTTCTTATCGTTGCGATGGGGACGCTTGCAAAGGAGGCGGAGGATGCGATCGATATGCTGCGATTCAGGGGCGTTAAGGCAGGTCTGCTCCAGCTCAGGCAGTTCAGACCATTCCCGGATGAGATCGTTGATATAATCTCAGGATCAAAAGCCGAAAAGGTTGTTATAATCGATCGTGACTACTCTGGAGGCTGTGGTGGAATCATAGCTCAGGAGATCAAGGCGCGTCTATATGATGCAGGGGTGATGAGAGAAATTGTTAATGTGATAGCGGGTCTGGGCGGTCAGGATATTACGGCTGAGGACATCACAAAGATGGTTGAGATCGAAGGAGGTGAGTTCTGGTGGGGGATATAACCGAGGTAAGATTTCATTCAAGGGGTGGTCAGGGCGGTGCCACGGCTGCCAAGATTCTCGGGATGGCTGCGTTCTTTGATGGAAAGTACAGTACATCGCTCGCTGTATACGGTGCGGAGCGACGTGGAGCTGCGATAATTTCTGGAACACGCATATCTGATACTGAGGTGAAAAGATACAGCAATTTAAGATCGCCTGATTATATTGTTATCATCGATCCGGTGCTTGTTGAGATCGCAGATGTGACAGCGGGTGCGAGTGAGAATACGATATTTCTGATAAATAACAGAGGTGAATGTCCGCCAGCACTTGAGGATTATCGTCTCTATGCGGTCGATGTGACAAGCATCTCACTCGATCTCGGGCTTACAGTTGCAGGAACCCCTGTCCTGAACACACCCATGCTTGGAGCGCTTGCAAAGCTCGGGCTTGTAAAACAGACTTCGCTAAAGCGTGCGATAAAGAAGATCTATTCAGACCCGAGGAATATCAAGGCTGCAGAGATCGCTTATGAGCGGGTTGTCAGGGTTCAGAATCTCCAGTACACGCTGGCAGCATCTGAGGAACTTGAAGAAGAAGCGTATGAGGAACTTGAGGCAGAGGGAGCGATATGAAGGTGAAAATGTCAATCGCATATCCAACCATAGGCGCATCAGGAAGGACTGGCGACTGGCGGGTCTTTATGCCTGTTCGTAATCGAGAGTCCTGCATACACTGCTACAACTGCTACCTTCTATGCCCTGAGGGTACGATCAGTCCTGAGTTTGAGGTTGATTATGAATACTGCAAAGGATGCGGAATCTGTGCGAACGAGTGCCCAACAAAGGCGATACGCATGGTGAAAGAGGAGTAGAGGAGGATGGCCTCAACCGTCTACTTCACAGATACGAGAGCGCCTGTCAAAGATGTCAGTAAGTGGTATCAGCCAGATTTGAGCGCGGTTACGAGACTTGAGAAACTTCTTGAGCGAAGTGGACTCCTCGATGATATCGTGCGAGGGGACATCGTTGCACTGAAGGTTCACTTCGGTGAGCGGGGTGTGACAAAGCAACTAAGATCCGTATTTATGCGAAAGGTTGCAGGGATGGTTAAGGCGCGGGGTGGAGAGCCTTTTTTCACAGAGACGTGCGGTCTCGGGATGCGTCGGGATACAAACTTTGCAACAGGAAGGATTAAGGTAGCAGAGGAGAATGGATACACCCACCAGACGTTACAGGCTCCGATAATCATCGCCGATGGATTGAAAGGTCTTGATTTTGTCAGGGTCGATCTTGATGGTACCCAGCTCAAGGAGGTATATGTTGCAAGGGCGATCGCAGAATGTGACCGGGTGATATGCCTCACGCACTTCAAAGGGCATCAGAGCGGGTCGTTCGGCGGTTCACTCAAGAACGTCGGTGTTGGATGCACGGCAAAGCCCTCGAAATACGATATTCATATAAAAGACTATCCGAAGATCGATGAAGCACGGTGTAACCGTTGTGGAGCGTGCGAGAAGATCTGTCCGTGTGATGCGATTACTAATTACGTGATCGATACAGATACGTGCATCAGGTGCGGAGGTTGCGTTGGGATATGTGAGGAGGATGCGATCACGGTTGAGTGGACAAGCCCGGCTGAACTTGATACGAGGTTTGTCGAGTGTGCAAAAGCTGTTATGGATCTGCTGGGGCATGACAAATTCACATTTATTAATTTCCTCCTTGATATAACGCCACACTGTGACTGCCACCCATACTCAGACAATCCGATCGTGCCTGATATTGGAATTCTTGCATCCAGAGATATTCTCGCGATCGATAAAGCATCGCTCGATCTTGTAACAGCTGCTTTGCCCCTTCCAGAATCGATGGCAGAAGGCGTTGTGGGTGAAAAGTTCTCAAAGATTTTCCCCTGGACCAACGCAGATGTCCAGATAGAGGCTGCAGCGAAGCTTGGGATAGGAGAGAGGGAGTATGAAATTCGAGGGTAGACCTCACCTCTCCACCCACTTCGGGTTCAACCCGCCCTTCACGTTATCCTCCATGAGCTTTCCTGTAACCTCCCAGAGTTCCTCTGCATCCCTGTAACCTATGGTATCAAGTCCATAGATTATCGAATCAGCCTTGAGATCCTCTTCATCTCTGGGTGAGCCGAGTGAGATCGATCTATCGATCGGGATCGCCATCTGATTTTTAGAGTAGATCACGGTGTTCTCGTCTTTATCATACCTGTACCGTCTCCTCGCATCAAACATAAGCCCATCTTCATCGAGTCGCATCGCGGAACCGTGTACCGTGATACCCCGAATCGCTGTTCTTGCAGGGTCAAAAATTTCGGTCTCAAGAAGCTCCTTCGTATATTTCTCAAGGTCCCGCTCCCGCGCTTCCATCAGCTCCCTTCCAGAGTATGCTACTGTATCTGCCCCACGGTAGCGTATGTGATACATCCTGCCCCTGAAGATCGGGGTTATTGGAGAGTGGTAGACCGAGTCTGTGAACTGGACGTATCTTATCCTGTCACCACCTTTCGCACCAGGAGTTGCTTCTATAAGGTCTCTTATTGGATCTTCCGCTTCTTTAAGCTCATCAAGTGGGGGATGTACGGACGAGTACCGCTCCCCTGGGTTTCTGTGCCCAAGAATCATGACGAGATCCTCGTCTGCAACCTCCCGCAGCTGCTTTAATGCTGTATCTTTATTGAGTATCGCCCTGCGCCTTTTTGCGATTCTATCATCACCTGGATAGATCATCTTTTCACCTCCCTGGTTTTATCGGGTCGCGATCACCCTCTGGCATAAACTCATGCTGGGTGCCACGTGCGATCTCCTTGCGAACCTCTTTGAAATTAAATGGTAGCTTTGAGTCTGCGAATGCCACTTTAACCACTGGACTCAAACACCATGCATCCTTTCGAGCTGCGTGGGCTGCCACGGCGTACGATGGGCTTGTGCACTGGACAATCGCATTTGTCGAGTCACTTGAGAAGTTTGGTCCTCTCAACTCGGGAAGAAGTCCCTCATCAGGTACCATTGAAGCTGCGTAGGCGAGGTTCATGTGATCCACCGAGTCCTGTGAGCCGAACGACCCCCTGCCCCATGCTTCCTTCATGAGATACCCACCTGTATAGTGGTAGCCGATCATCCCGGCGAGCGAGTGCCCTGTTGCAAACGAAGGAGCCATCCCACCCAATGTGGAAAGGATGAACATCCGTATCGCTCCTCCCCAGTGGTGCTCTAAAAGGAGTGGATACCGATTATATTCCTCCAGGAGATGGAAGCATGCCTCATGACAGACGTCTCTTATCACATCAAATGACGGCTTGGCCTTTGCCAGTCCACCATAGCGATCCACGATCCAGTCTGTGATGTGTCCTGCAAGCTCATCAAGTACGTTGTTCGTGAATAAAACAGCCCCGGCGTGCACACCACCTATCCCACCGATCACATACCCATTGACCCAGAGATTGAGGTAGAGGAAGTTTGAGAGTGCCATCGACTCACAGAAATATGTGATCTCATCAGAACCTGCAGCATCGGCCTGGCAGAAGTCCCCAACATACCCATAGGGAATGCCTCCAGGTTCATTCTTACCTCTTGGACCCCGTCTGGGCCACGTGGGTGTTCCGAGCGTGACATACTGCATGTGCTTTGAGGTTAATGAGAAATCAGCAAGGATTGACCCGCCACCCAGCGCGTACGCGGTTATAAAGCCGAGCGTGCACTGGTTTGCAGCCCATCTATGTGTTGTCCCGCCATCTGCGTTTCTAACAGCAACAGTCGGGACTCTAACAACCTGATATATCGATTTTCCGATCCCCTCTTTCAACGCTTCTGCCTGATTGGCTGGATATTCCCTGTTTATATCGATGATGTACTGTTTATCGATGTGCGACATGAGTTCCTCATTCCCGCTCATGATCTTCACAGATCCATCCCGGGTCATCGCAGGGTTGATCTCTGCCATGTGCTCCTGTGCAACTGCACCACCGACGATCGTGTGATTTGCAACCTCAAGATACCTGTTTATCGTCTCTGGCGTCACTGTAGCTCCGATCCTGACTTCAAGCATCCTGTGTGTCATATCAAGCCCTGAGATCGCGGTCCGCTTGATATCATCACCCATCTGCTGGATCGCCGCGTTGTTGACCTGGTGGAGATCCTCACCATCACATAAAACATCTGTTCCCGAGATGTAGTATGGCTCGATGAACCGCTGGCCCAGTGGCACGCCCATATCCTCTCGATCTCCCTGATAACCGGTGAGTCCTCGCTCTTCGATTAGATCCTTTGCAAGCTTGACATACTCCTGCTTACGCCGTGATTGCCTCCACCCTCCAAACTCATAGAATGATGTACGTTCGCGGGTTGCATCATCCTCCTTGAACGTCTCCTTTATGATCTCGATCGATTTTTTTGGCATGCTTTAACCCCCAATCTCCTTTGCAGCCTCTGCAATCCGTGAAAATGGATCCTGTAGGCTTGGAAGAACCTCTGTAAGCTTGAACATATTCTTTGATGTGACCTCTGGCATATACATCATCGTACCAGCATCGAGACACATCGAAGCAGCGGCACACGGCATTATAAAGCCCTTCGAGCCTTTGGTTACCACATGCTCACCAGAGAAGATCCCGACCTCACCACCCCCATAAGAATTATGCGTTAGCCAGTTGAAGACCATCGCGGTCCCGATCACCTTTCCAAAATCAACTTCAGGTAGGGATGTTGCCATCGCAAGAAGATCGGCGTAGAACTGCATCGCAGACGGCGTACCCTGAGCAGATCTTGATGCACCTGCGTTCTGGATCGCTGTAGCAAGAAGGCCTGCAGATGCATAAGCGTTCCACATCGATGCATCAGATGCCGAGTACATACCATACCCTGAGGGGAGCTCTTTCTCAAGTTTGATCACACGATCTTCGATCGAACGAGCGATAACATCCTCGATGATATCAACAACTGTACCCTTTCCATGATCTCGCACAAGTTCATAGACCATATTCCCTGCGTTGAATCCCTGATAAGCCATGCCCATGAGATGATAACGCCTGTAGGGACCCATCGCGGCACCCGACTCAAACGCTGCTGCATGCTCAAGTACCGAACTTAAGGCAACCGCATCAAAGGTCCTTCTGTGGGTTAAAGCAACGATCGTATTGACAGAGAGTGATCGGTACCCAACCCCTGCCCCCTCGACACTCGAAGGAAACGAGATGAGCATCGAGACTGCCCCACCTGATGGTTCAATGGTCTGTGGGTACCTGCCCATGATCGCGGATTTGATCATATCCACACCATCGAATATCCCGAGATCGAACTCATCGATGATCGCATGGGCAAGCGCGGTTGCTGGAAGCAAATATGCCTGCGTGTATCCTGTTCCAGTTGCAACAACGAGAGACGGTATCTGGACGATGAGTAAGGAATCGAGCCGCTCAACCATTGCGTCATCATCATCCGAGACCCTGAGCATCCCAAGCACCCGATCCGCGATAGAATCAGCATGTTCCTTGATCGGTAGATCAACTTCTCTGCCCGGTATCCTGCATTCACCACCGATAGCCATTGTATTTCCCACACTGCCATTTCTCAGTGAGGTCTCAAGCTTGTTTAAATCGATTATAGCGGTACGCTTCAATGTATGGAGGATCGCTCTGATAGCCTGATTCCGGTATGGGCTCAGTGCATCAATCGGTATATCTTCTGCAAGAGGATCTCCTCTATCGTTGTATATCGTGACCTGATCCGCATCATTCATAATGATTGAATGTAACCTTTCTCTCCATAAAGTTTTCGGTATTGAGAATACTTTCTTTTGAGAAGGGATCTCAGTTTTCTACTTCTCCCAGCATCCCTTAAGATCCTTTCCGAGTTTTCCGATCGCATCAGCCCGACACTGCCTGCAATGCGTCATCTGCCTGACATAAGGCTCACAGGCATCCTGAATCCGCTTCTTATCAGCAGGGCCTGGCGGTGTGATATCCTTGAACTTATACTGTGGGATCAGGGGAAGGACATTCTGCAGGTATACACCCATCTCACCGACCTTCTTTGCAACTTCTACGATGTGATCTTCATTTACAGTCGGTATTAAAACAGTATTCACCTTGACGATCATCTTCCGCTTCAAAGCCTCTTCTATCCCCTTAAGCTGGTTTTCAAGGAGGATCTCTGCTGCCTCCCTTCCTCTGTATCTTTTTCCTTCATACTCAACGAATGTGTATATTTTTTCACCGATCGTGGGATCTACGGCGTTCATCGTGACTGTGACCGTGCTTATACCGATCTCATCAAGATCCTCGATTCGTTCTGGAAGAAGAAGTCCGTTTGTGCTGATGCACCTGAGAAGCTGTGGAAACTCATCCTTAACGAGCCTGAACGTCTCAAAGGTCTCCTCATTGAAGAGCGGCTCACCAGGCCCTGCAACCCCAACGACCTTTATGTAATGGTGCTCCTTGATAACCTCTCTTACTCGATGAACAGCCTCCTCTGGCGTTAAGATTGTGCTTGTAACACCTGGTCGCGACTCATTCACACAATCAAACTTACGAACACAGTAATTACACTGGATATTACATTTTGGTGCGACAGGTAGATGTATCCTTCCAAAAAGGTGCATCGCCTCTTTGCTGAAACATGGGTGCGATTGTATCTTCCGAAGCTGTGTCGGATCCCACTGAACAGCTCTTCCCTCAACCTCTGCCGTTTCCATCTTCACTTCTTCCATTCTGAAACAACTCCTTCTATCTCATCGATCGTATTTAATACCGTCATCCCTTCCATATCGCGGAGTGCATCGGTATTTTTAACATCTTCTTCCCGTATCTTGAGCTTCATCTCCCGCCCGTCAGGCAGGATCGTTGTCATCTCTCCCACCTTCTGATCAACCGGATAAATGTAGACAGGAACTCCCACTTTCATCGCCTGAGCAGCAGAGTTTGATAGGAGGGAGTCTGCGATCCCGTGTGCGATCTTTGCAACGGTATTTGCGGTCGCAGGACAGATTATAAAGAGGTCATACTCACCCATCTGGAGTTTTGCTGCAAGAAATGGGGCGTTTGAACTTCGCTCAACTTTATATCCTGGAAAACCTTCCTTAACTCTATTTAGAAGCTTGTAGAATTTTAAGACTACCTCCCCCTCCTTCGATGCATAGGGAACTATATCAAGATTGTACCTCTCCTTTATCTGTTCCATAAACTCGACGGTCTCTTCTATCCTATCTCCACTTCCCGTGATTCCCCATGCGATCTTCAAGCTTGTATCACCTTTTCTGTCCACTTCACTTCTCAATCCTGCTTCTATACTCATTGATATACCACCCTGTACTCTGTTATGAGATGCTTCCCGCATAGAAAATACCGCTCAAGCTCTGCATGGATTACCTTATTTAGCTCACCAACACCTTCGCCCCCAAAGAGCGTTGGTGTATCCCAGCCTCCAACAATAAAAGGCATGTGAATAAGCTTCACCTCATCGATGAGCCTCTTATTGATCATCTCCCACGCAAGTGTGGGACCACCCTCAAGCATGAGTCTTTTAACACCTCGCTCGAAGAGTTTTTCAAGAAGTAGCACGAGATCAACTTTTCTCTCACCGCAAATCCAGACTTCAACTCCCATTGATCGGATATGCTCAACGTTCTCCTCTTTTGCAGCTTCTGAGACCGCTATTATCGTCGGCGCATCCCCTTTCAGGACATTTGAATCCAGCGGTAGATCGGCATTACTACAGGGTATCACCCTTATCGGGTTTGCTCCCTCGATATACCTAACCGTGAGATATGAGTTATCGATCTTTATTGTGTTGCAACCAACCATGATCGCATCTGATCTTGCACGCTCACGGTGGAGGTAAATATCAGCCTCCTCATCCATCACGGACATGATGATCTTGCTTGACATCCCGCGCTTGAGCGTGAGCTTACCATCCACCGTGACCTCTGAGATCATCACGACATAAGGCCTTCGTATCTTCATTCAAACCTCTTTTTATAGAGACGTTCAACCCGCTCGATCGTATCTGCATCCTCCACAGACTTATCCTCCCTCAACCTGATTACTCTCGGGAACCGCAGCGCGTATCCTGAATCATACTTCGTGCTCTTCTGGATCTCTTCATAAGCCAGCTCAAACACGATCGCTGGCTTAAATACAATCTCAGATCCATCCTCCCCTATTACGAGATCAGAGAATATCTCTGTGAACTCAAGAAGCTTCTCATCCGTTAGCCCTGTCCCGACACGCCCGATTTTAAGGAGTTTATCACGCTCGGGGTCAAGACATGCGAGTGTGTATGATCCGATTAAATTTGCCCGTCTCCCCTCTCCCCATTCTCCACCAACAACCACAAGATCAAGTGTCTCCATCAACGGCTTAATCTTTAGCCAGTTCTTCCCCCGCTTACCAGGGGTGTATCTCGAATCCCGATTCTTCACCATGACGCCTTCATGACCTGCATCGATCGCTTCATTGTAGATCGTCTCGATCGCACTGACGTCTTCTACAAGATAATGTTCTGCGATCGGTGCATCACCTGAAACTGCAATTTTCTCAAGAATCTGGCGACGCTCGCTTAAGGGGAGATCTATAAGTGTTCTTCCATCAAGGTAGAGTATATCAAAAATGTGAAGATGAAGTGGAATTAAGTTTTGCATCTCTTCAACCCGGTACTTCCGCCTGAATCGCCGCAAAATATCCTGGAAAGGTCTCGGCTTTCCATCTTCATCGATCGCTATCACCTCTCCATCAAGGATCACACTATCTGCAACGAACTCACGCTTCACAACCGCTACAATCTCAGGGATGGACTTTGTCACGTTCTCAAGTTTCCTCGAGTATATCTTAATCTCGCCATCGTACTTATGAATCTGAACCCGTGTTCCATCAAACTTCCATTCAATGGCAGGCGAAGGGATCTGTGTGAGTGCATCCTCGATCCCCTCTGCAACCTGGGCAAGCATCATCTTGACAGGTCTCATCGGATAAAGTTCCACCGATTCAAGCCCATCGTTACCATAATTTCTTGAAAATGTCGCAACAACGCCAGGATCGTTTGTAATCATCAGTGCACGCTCAACAAGCCGAACATCTACTTCAAAAGCCCTTGCGATCGCATCTCTCACGATCCCCTCGCCCACCCCGATCCTCAACTCCTCGAGAACGAGCCTTGCAAGGTATCGCGCCTCAAGAGGAGTTGCCTGAAGAAAAAGGTCAGCAAGCAATCGGATTTTCATCTTCTGTGACCCTTTTCCCTCTCTCTTTGCGATCTCAACAAAACTTGCATTGACGCTCTTTATTGTAAGTTTCTCGACAAAGAGCGTCTGCTGCGTACGCCGCTTCGATAATTCTTGAAATGTTCTTCCAATATCACCCGTACTTCTGAGGATGTCGTTTATTTCGTTTTTTCCCACGGTGTATGCAAGTTTTGCAGCTTCGTACAGGAGGCCTGGACCAACCCCCATCTCATACGGACTCCACTCTGGAAATACCTTCCCCATTATAAAATGAGAAGCTATAGACAGTTCATCGTCATCCAGGCATTTGAAAAAATCCGATACAATCTCTGTTATTGCGATTGATCCAGATAGCTCCTCTATCTTACTGCAAACTTCTGCAAAATCGATGAAAAGGATCTCACTCATCTAAAAACTACCGCACTTTCAGCGCATAGTGACCTGGCAGATCGATATTTAGCTTTTCTGCGATCTTTGACCGCTTGCAATCGATGATTATGGCAAAACCAGACCAGTCATTACTGAGAGACGATGATCCACAGATACAGGTTGACCTCTCTTTCCTGTCAAAGACCCTGTGACATTCTCTACACGCCTGCTCAGTCACTCTCAGCTCTCCTTCTATCTTCTTCTATCCATTCAAACTTGCCGAGTGCTGGTTGCCGCATCGTAAGTCCGATCTTACTCTCGCCCGGGTCTGTCTCGTTCAGGCTCACTGCGACGATACGTGCCATGAGACCGTCTCCCACAGAAATCGCTCTGTTACTCTCCCGGCATACAAGACGCCCGTTCTTCTCATCGTACGATATGAAATCATCAGAGATCTGGCTGACGTGTACAAGCCCATCCATTGGTCCTATCTCAACGAACGCTCCAAAGTTTACAATCTCAACAACCCTCCCCTTGACAAGCTCCTGTATCTGAGGCCTGTAAACGAGTGCATCAAATGTCGTTTCATAATAGATTCCACCGTCCCCTGTTAAAATCTTTCCCTCGCCGATCTCGACAAGATTGATTATAACCACGATCATACCAAGTTTCTTATTGATCCTCCCCTCCAGACTCTCGCAGAGGAGATCCTTTATCACAAGATCCAGTTCACATCCGAGAAGATCTGGTGGAACCCTTACCGTGTTTATCAATCGTGTCTTGAAGTACATCTTCACGTCCTCACATGAGGATCAAACCTGATCCAATCACGCCTGCCATAAGTAGGGCAAGGGTGTTCATAACCTTTATCAGCGGATTTATGGCAGGACCTGCTGTATCTTTGTATGGATCTCCAACTGTATCGCCAACAACCGTGGCTTTATGCGTATCCGATCCTTTTCCTCCGAGATGTCCGTCCTCCACGTATTTCTTTGCGTTATCCCATGCAGCACCTGCTGTTGCCATGTGAAGTGCAAGAAGAAGCCCTGTAATGATCGAGCCGAGAAGCAGTCCACCGAGTGCCACAGGTCCGAGTATGAACCCAACAAGAATTGGTGAGATGACAGCAATCGCACCAGGAACCACAAATTCCCTCAACGCAGCTCTTGTCACGAGATCTACACACCTTGCATAATCTGGTTTTCCAGTTCCTTCCATTATTCCCTCTATCTCTCTAAACTGTCGCCTGACCTCATCGACCACATCAAATGCGGCATTTCCGACAGCTTTCAGGCACCTTGCAGAGAATAAAAATGGTATAAGTCCACCGATCAGAAGTCCCACCACAACGAGCGGATCCTGAAGCTCAAATATGAGATTTAACCCAACATTCTCAAGTTCCTGGACATAAGCCACAAAGAGCGTCACCGCAGCAAGTCCTGCAGAACCTATCGCAAATGCCTTTGTAACCGCCTTTGTCGTGTTTCCAACCGCATCCAGCGCATCTGTCACCTTTCGCACATCCTCGTGGAGGTTTGTCATCTCGGCGATGCCACCCGCGTTATCGGTGATCGGACCGTACGAGTCGAGTGCGATAATCACACCTGTAAGTGAGATCATGCCCATCGCAGCGATCGCAATACCGTAAAGCCCCCCACCAAAATAGAATGATCCAATTATACCACCGCATATAATCAGGACAGGCAATGCAGTAGCTTCGAACCCAAGTGCAAGCCCGTTTATGATTGTAACTGCTGAACCACTCTGGGCAGACTCTGCAAGCTTGACCACGGGATTAAAACCCGTTGAGGTGTAGTATTCTGTGATTACAAAGAGTATAATCGCGATCAAAAGACCAAGTAATGTCGCAATGAATAATCCAGATACATCTTCAGCAGGAATTAACCACGATGTCACAAAATAGAACCCGATCGCGGCAAGCACACCTGAAGCGAGAAGTCCCTTGTAGAGTGCTGCCATTATATTCTCGCGCTTACCGAGCCTCACAAAAAAGATACCAATTATTGAAGCTATTATCGCGACCGCCCCGAGAACGAGTGGATACAGGATATAAGCTTCTAAACCCGGGTACAGCAAATCTCCAAGAAGCATCGCCCCGATCGCGGTCACTGCATACGTCTCAAATAGATCTGCTCCCATACCAGCACAATCTCCGACATTGTCACCGACATTATCAGCGATCACGGCTGGATTTCTGGGATCATCCTCCGGAATCCCTGCTTCGATCTTCCCAACAAGGTCTGCCCCCACATCAGCGGCTTTTGTATATATTCCACCACCGATCCTGGCAAATAGACTGATAAGACATGCTCCAAACCCAAAGCCGACAACAAGGATCGGATCGCGGTATATGTAGTAGAAGAGACTGACACCTGCAAGCGAAAGCCCTGCAACACATAAGCCTGTCACCGCCCCTCCCTTGAAAGCGATCGTGAGTGCATCTTTTAAACCATTCTTGGCAGCATTCGCGGTTCTAACATTCGCCCTAACCGATATATTCATCCCGATATATCCTGCAAGAGCTGATAAAACTGCTCCTGCAGCGAAAGCAATCGCTGTTTGCGAGTTTATCGCAAAATAAAGAATTACAAAAAGGATAACGGCAAGCGCACCGATCGTTTTATACTGGCGATTCAGGTACGCCATCGCGCCGACGTGTATCGCATCAGAGATCCTGACCATCTCCTCAGATCCCTTCTCTTTTTTTAACACGCCAAATGATAGGACTCCTGCAGCGATCAATGCGATTAAACCGATGACCGTAGTTATTATTACAATATCCATAATAAACCCTCTTAATTCAATCTAACGATGGGTATTATATAGTTTACTCTTTAAGGTGTATTTACAGAGGTGTATTTACAGCATCAACAGAATGGTAAAACTTAAACCTTAAATACACCCAGATCAAGTAGAACCGTGCAGGATATCTCAATTCTCCTTCTGATATCATCGATACTTGCAGGCTATCTTCTCGGTGTAATCTCGGGGTTAACACCAGGGATTCACACAAACAACTTTGCACTTCTTCTCGCAGCGTCGGCTCCGTTTTTAGAGGGTTTTGGGATTGGGTCGATTTATATCGTTGTGATCATCCTTACAAACTCGATAACGCATACCTTCCTTGATATTATCCCATCGATATTTCTTGGGGCGCCTGAACCTGATACAGCCCTCGCAGTCCTGCCAGGCCACCATCTGATGCTTGAAGGAAGAGGAGAGGAAGCAATAAGGCTTTCTGCTTTTGGGAGTGCATCATCGATCATCCTCTCGCTGATATTCCTCGTACCACTATTTTTCCTATTCAAACACTTCTATGCCCTCATATACGATCAGATGGGTCTGATCCTGATAACAATCGTTCTCATCATGATACTCACAGAACGGGGTGTGACTGTAGAAGGACAGGGGTCACTGGCTGTATGGCGATACAGGACGTATGCTATCGCAGTTTTTGCCCTTTCAGGGATTTTAGGCATCCTCGCATTCGAGCGTGAGCCGTTAATAGATCCGATTCTTGGATGGATGGAGACATCTGTCCTCTTTCCGCTCTTTTCAGGACTTTTTGGGGCATCGATGCTTGTGATAAGTATTCTCACGCATACAACGATCCCTCCACAGAAGCGTGGCGGATTCAGCCTTCCAGGGTGGCGGATTCTGAGGGGTGTAACAGGTGGAAGTCTTGCAGGTAGCATCGTTGCCTTCCTGCCAGGGATCTCGTCGGCTATCGCAACACTCCTATCGCGAATTCTCATAAAAGAGGGTCAGAGGGCTGGATCAAATGAAGAGTTCATACTCTCGATCTCAGGTGTCAATACCGCGAACGCACTCTTCGCACTGATCGCTCTTTATACAATAAATCGACCAAGAAGCGGTGCGATGGTTGCGATAGAGGGTGTAGTTGATCCTTCTTTGTGGACAGTGGATACAATAAACCTTTTTCTCATAATAATACTTCTCGTATCACTTTTATCCTACATCACAACGATACAGCTCGGCAGGCTTGTTCCAAAACTCATCCAGAAGATCAATTACCTCCATATCTCACTCTCGATACTTATTCTACTCGCGCTACTCGTTATTCTATCATCAGGCACATTTGGGCTTATTTTATTTCTCACGGCAATCACAATTGGGATGATACCAACATTTGCGGGTGTTAGAAGAATCCATGCGATGGGCGTGCTTCTTTTGCCGTTAATACTTTATTTCATCGGCTTTTAGATGTTAAAATTCTCAATCCATCTTTTATAATATCTTCCACTGTGATGTTCACACCCCTCTCATCAAGAATTTTCTTAACCACCTTTTCTGAGTCCCCTCTCCCATATCCAAGCGCAATAAGCCCTTCAATCGCATCCTCAAAAACTTTTGGAAGGGTGACACGCATAACAAGCCTCTCACCAAGCTCAAGAATGATCCTGGACGCAGTCTTTTTCCCAAGCCCTTTGATCGATGTGAGCTTCTCGATATCGCCTCCAACAACCGCTGACCGAAGTTCGTCAGGCTTGAGAGATGAGAGAATACCAAGTGCGATCTTTGCTCCAACCCCTGATACCCCGAGAAGCGCCTGAAAGATCTCAAGCTCATCACGGCTTAAAAATCCGTAAAGAATCATCTCATCATCCTTTACCTGAAGATGCGTGAGAAGTTTGACCTCACCTTCAAGACCACTCAAAGACTCGATGATGTTACCCGGGACAAAAACACGGTAGCCAACCCCTCCAACATCAACAACAACCGATGCATCCTCAATATCCTCGATCATGCCCCTGATGCGTGCAATCATAGATAGTGATATGTATGATAAGATTATAAAAAGACGTGATGAAACTAAAGATCACAACCTTGAGTGAGAATACAGCAGGGAGGGCAGATCTGGTCGGAGAATACGGGCTTTCTGTTCTTATAGAGCAGGATGGCAAAAAGATTTTGTTCGATACAGGGCAGTCCACGTCATGTGTTAAAAATGCAGACACGATGCATGTACGTCTCGATGATCTGGATATGATCATACTGAGCCATGGCCACTACGATCACACAGGCGGTTTGAAGGAAGTTCTGATGCGAACAGGTTCAATCGATGTCTATGCACATCCTGATATCTTCCAGAAGAAGTATGCAGTGAGAGAAGATAAAAGGAGGTATATCGGTATCCCATTTGAACGAAGTGAGCTTGAAGAACTTGGTGCACGTTTTAAATTAAGCCGCAATCCCTGTTTCTTCGATTGCTTCATACTATCAGGGGAGGTTAAGCGCCAAACGCCATTTGAGAGTGTCGACCCTGCACTTTTTGTTGATACAGGGGGGGAACTTGAGCCAGATTTAGTTCTCGATGATCAGGCACTTGCGATTAAGACCTCAAACGGGCTTTTTGTCGTTTTGGGGTGTGCACATTCAGGGATGGTCAACACGATAAAGCAACTGATCGAGCTTTCAGGGGATGATCGGATCTATACTGTGATTGGAGGCACGCACCTCGGTTTTGCAGATGATCGCCAGATAGATGAGACCGTAAAGTATCTTAAAGGTTCAAAGATTGAGAGGATTGGAGTATCGCACTGTACGGGATCCAAAGGAGCGAAGAAACTTTCAGAGGCGTTTACAGATCGATTTTTCTTGAACAACGCAGGGGATGTAATAGAGGTCTTGTAAAGAGACCTCGCCGGTCTATCGTGAAGATTCCATCTTCCGCGTTTTCAAGAAGGCTTCTGTAATCTTCTTCCACTCTTTGTAGAGCACGATGCCCCGCCGGTGAAATCTCAGGTAAACAACCCAGCCAACAAGAATAGAGTTTTGTTGATGGTTGCGGATACATAGAACGTTTTTATACATGGAAGCCGTTTATATCTTTGATGTCAGCACGTGAAGCTCTGGTAGATCTTGCAAAAGACCTCGCTTTTGCACTGGTGGTCGTCGGGATCGTGGCAGCAGTTGCATACGGATTTGCAGGGACGTGGCCCGTTGCTGTTGCCGTCGAATCAGGGAGCATGGAACCCAACATCCATAAGGGAGACATCGTTTTTATAAAAAGCCCTGAGAGAATGGGTATTGTGCCGCATGAAGATGCAATACTTACAAATTACAGCCAGTTTGATGGATATGGCGATGTAATCGTCTATATGCCAAATGGAAATGCTGATACAACCCCAATAATTCACAGAGCAATGGAATGGGTTGATGATGGTGAGACCATGCCAAATGATGGGAAGGCACCACATGAAGGCTATATTACAAAGGGAGATCATAACATCGGTTATGACCAGCCAGGACTCTCATCTCCTGTAAAGCCTGAGTGGGTAATCGGCGTTGCATATTACAGGATTGGTCTGATTGGAAATATCAGGCTCCTCTTTAAGCTCTGACCCGACCTCGAAATATATTTAACCCCTCCTCCCTTTATATAATTGATGAGGGTGCTACTCCTTTTGATCCTGATCTTCACACTGATCACACCCCTCTCACATGCTGATACAACCTGCACGATTGGTGGGGTAGCTTACGACTATCTAACACTCGAACCTCTCCCCGATACAATAATAGAGATAAATACAACCCCTCCACAGACCTATGTATCAAAAGACGGGAACTACCGCCTCAATGTACCAGAAGGGTCATACCACCTCACTGCGAAACACTATGAAAATAACCTGCTTGAGTACTACACCGAAGAGAACATAACAGTTGCAGGTGGCGGTGATTATACACTCGACCTGATCATGCTACCCGCTATCGAGGATGAGTTCCTCTTTGATGAGCCAGATTTAAGCGATTTCGATGATGTCCTGATCGAGGATGAAAGTCAGAGGAATCCATCATGGCTCATGGTTCCTGCGGTAATCGCCTTTATCGTTATCATTACAATTACAGGGTGGTATCTGCTTTTTGCAAGATCAAAGAAGATAGAAGATACCACTGAAGCGATGATAAAGTCAGAGGAAGGGGACCTGAGACCTCTTCCAGATGATCTTCTTGAGATCGTCGAGATCCTGAAGAAACATGATGGCAGGATGACTCAGAAAGAGTTACGAAAACTTTTACCGCACTCTGAATCCAAGATAAGCCTTATGATAACTGATCTTGAGAATCGGGGTATTGTGACCAGGGTAAAACGTGGAAGAGGGAACGTTATTCTCTTAGAAAGTTCTCAATGATCTTCAGGCCTTCTCCTGTTAAAATACTTTCTGGGTGGAACTGGATGCCCTCTGTCGGATAATCTCTGTGCCTGATCCCCATAATCATTCCCTCAAAGCTTGCAGAAACCTCAAAGCAATCTGGAAGTTCACTCACAATGAGAGAGTGGTATCTCCCAGCCTCAAGTGGGTTTGAGATACCTTTAAAGATCGTTTTACCATCATGCTCCACGAATGAGGTCTTACCATGAACAGGACCCGTGGGTGCGTGTGCGACCTTGCCGCCCCATGCAACCGCGATCGCCTGGTGCCCCATACAGACACCAAGTATCGGGATCTCCTTAAACTCACGGATTATATCAAGCGATGAACCAACATCCCGCGGTTTATGTGGATTTCCTGGACCTGGGGAGATCACGATCTTGTCTGGGTTGATCTGTCTAACTTTATCGAGTGTTATCGTATTCGGATGGACGATTGTATCCTTCTCAAAGATTGAGACATATTCAACCAGATTCCAGACAAATGAATCGAAGTTGTTCACAAATAGTATCTTCACTTTGATCCCTCCACAATTCTTATCTCCTTATCTCTTGCCTCAATCTCACGCTCCAATCGCTTAAACACATCCTTAGCTTTTTCAATAAACGCTTTTTCAGCGTCTTCTCTATCTTCCTGTGCAGTTGCAAGCGCTTTCGCATATACCATATCCAGATACCCTTTATTTACAAATTCTAAACCTATTTGTGTTGTTGTACCTCTATGTGTCTTTGGATATATCTTTTTAAGAGCCAGTAATGCTCTTGCAGCAAAGAATTCTCAAAGCTCCTTTCAAGCAAGGCTTCCGATTCATGCAAGGGCAACACCTTCCGTATTTATCTGCCGCAAAAACCCGGTATCTTTCAGTTCTATCGATTCTTCTTCACTCAATGTTTTAACTGAGATATATACGCCGTATTTTAATAGAAACGATACGACATCATCCATGATCATCCTCCTAACTTTGAATCGATCGCCACCGGTAGAGGTGCAGATCACCAGAAGATCAATATCTGACTCTGGCGTCATCTCATCTCGCGCAACAGACCCGAACAGGATGGTCTTCTCTATCTTATCAGGGTACTTACGCTTGGCCTGATCTGCAAATTCCTGGGCGATTTTCCTGAGGTGCATGGTTAAGTCTCGTGTGATGTTTTTGTTGTTGAAATTATCTTCCACTTTCGACCATATAAAATCATTCTCTTAATTACTACTCTATTTCTCTATCCCACTGAACTTAGACATCTGTATTATCTGCAATAAATTTCGTCAAGGTTTAAGTGCCCCGCTCAGAGAGCATCACATGAAGCTTACCAGGGATGACTATCGGCGCATCGCCCTTCGTGTAATAAACTATGGAATGAACACCCAATTGGTTGCTGATCAATTCAACATCAGCAGGAGAAGAGTTCAGCAAATTGCAAAAGAATACAGAGAAACTGGTAAGATACCTTCACCGGGAAAACCAGGTCCAAAACCCAAACCAAACGATAAACTCAGAAAAGAGGTAATTTCAGCAAAGAAGAAGATCGGAGGGGGTGCAACAGTAATAGGAAAGTACCTTCGCAAAAGAAGGAAGATAAGAGCAGATAATAATCGTATCCACGCTATATTACTGGAGGAGAATATGGCAAAGGAGGAACCAGGAAAGAAGGGAAGGAAGAAGTGGGTCAGATATGAGAGATCACACAGTCTCAGCGCGGTGCATATGGACTGGTTCTTTAACGAAAAATATGGAAGATGGGTTTGTGCTGTTCTGGATGATGCCTCCAGAATGATACCTGCTGCAGGTGAATTTGATAATGCCACCGCTGAGAACTCAATCAAGCTGTTGGATGAAGCATACAGGAAATACCTGCACATAGCTCCCATCAGAGAAGTAATTACTGATCATGGTTCACAATTCTATGCCAACAGGAGAGATAAGAAAGGAGAGGCAAAACACTCATTCGAGGAATATTGCAAACAGAGGGGAATAAAGCAGATACTGTGTAAGTACAATCATCCACAGAGCAATGGAAAAATGGAGAAGTGGTTTGATACCTATAACAGACACAGGAATGATTTTGATAGCATTCAAGAGTTTGTTGACTGGTATAACAGGATAAGGCCACATATGAGCCTCAATTTTGATGAGCTTGAGACTCCAGAGCAGGCTTTCTACAGGAAATGCGATGATATCATCTTTGGTAACTTTGTTTTGATGATGGAAAGTTTATTGGAGGAGCAGATATGAGGCGAAAAAAATTTCAGATAACACACTTGGATTTATCACCTGACAATTAATTCACCACCCCTATATGGGAGTGGATGGTATATAAAGTTTTACTGGTAAATTTATGCGGGGGACGAGATTCGAACTCGCGAACTCCTACGAGACAGGGCCCTCAACCCTGCGCCTTTGACCTGGCTTGGCAACCCCCGCAGATCATTGATATTCATTTACCGACCCGATATATAAACTTGTAGGTACATCGAAAGGCTCTTAAGTACCAGTTCATCGTCAATCAGCACCCATTAAACCTACAACGTCTTCGCACCCCTTATCATTGCGACCTTCCCTGTGCGTGCAACCTCTTTTATACCGAAATCCGCAAGCATCGTCAGGATCGCCGCAATCTTATCTTCGGCACCCGTGACCTCGATGATCATTGAACCTGCTGCAAGATCAACGATCCGTGCCCTGAAGATCTCAACGATCTGTAAAATCTCGGTTCTCTGCTCAGGTGTTGCATCGACCTTGATGAGCACAAGTTCTCGCTCAATCGAGTCGTAAGCCGTGATATCGCTGATCTTTATAACATCGATCAGCTTGTTGAGTTGCTTTGTTATCTGCTCAAGTTGTCTTTCTCCCCCTTCCTTCTCGCTTGTGATCACGATTGTAAGTCTTGAAATGTCTGGTTTGTCGGTTATCGCCGCATTTATACTGTCGATATTAAATCCGCGCCTTGTGAATAGTCCTGTCACCCTTGCCGCGACACCAGCTTTATTCTCAACAAGGACGGTAAGTGTATGCTTCACCATATCACTCAACCTCCAGTGCCTCTTTTTCACAGGTGGGAAAAACATTCTCAGGGACTGTTTTAGGCTCGATGATCTCATCAAGCGGCGCACCAGCCTGAACCATCGGATAGACGTTCTCTTCTCGTTCTATCCTGAAGTCGATGACAACAACCTCATCGATCTCAAAGGCGCGCTTTAAGGCTGGAACAACCTCCTTTAGTTTCGTAACCCGCATACCCACGGCACCGAACGCCTCTGCAAGCTTGACAAAGTCAGTCCTTGAGTGAATATCGGTGAACGAGTATCGCCTATCGTAGAATAACTCCTGCCACTGGCGCACCATACCAAGGTACTGGTTGTTCAGGATCATCACTTTGATCGGGATATTTCCCTCGACAGCGGTTGCGATCTCCTGACACTTCATCATGAAACTACCATCACCTGAAATATCAATCACCGTTCGATCCGGTGCGCCGACTTTTGCGCCGATTGCAGCAGGCAGTCCATACCCCATCGTCCCGAGCCCGCCTGACGTGATAAAGGTTCGGGGTTCGCTGTATTTGAAGTACTGTGCAGCCCACATCTGGTTCTGCCCGACCTCTGTGGTGATGATCGCATCAGGGGCAAGTTCATTGATTTTCTCGATTATATACTGCGGCTTAAGCCCATCCTCAGGGTTATATCTGAGAGGGTATGCCTCTTTCCATCCCCTGACGACGTTAAACCATTCACTGTAATCAAATCTGGAATCGATCAACCGGTCGATCAATGCCCTCAAGATATTCTTCGCATCGCCCACGATTGGAACATCAGGGATTATGACCTTTCCGATCTCAGCAGGATCGATATCGATATGTATGACCTTTGCATCTTTTGCAAACTGTGAAGGATCTGTCGCGACGCGATCATCGAACCTCACGCCCACGGCAAGAATGAGATCAGCATCACAGATCGCATAGTTCGCATACTTTGTACCGTGCATCCCTACCATGCCCAGCGATAAGAGGTGATTTATAGGAAATGCGCCTATTCCCATGAGTGTTGTTGTAACAGGCGCTCCTATAAGCTCTGCAAGCTCTATAAGCTCTTTTGAAGCACCGGATGCGATAACTCCTCCTCCTGCATATATGACCGGCTTCTTCGCCCCTTCGATGAGTGTTGCAGCTTTTTTAATCTGGAGGGCGTGTCCTTTTACCGTGGGTTTATATCCACGCAGTTTCACAGGCCGTGTAAAATCACGCTCATCCAGATCAAACGCTTCTACCTGGACATCTTTTGGCAGGTCTATCAGCACAGGTCCCTTTCTGCCTGTGGATGCGATGTAAAACGCCTCTCTTATGACGTGTGGAATCTCCTCTGCCTGCTTGATCAGATACGAATGTTTCGTGATTGGAAGGGTGATACCTGTGATATTGATCTCCTGGAATGCGTCATTACCGATCGCGGTCGTTGGTACCTGTCCTGTTATCGCAACGACGGGTATAGAATCCATGTATGCGTTGGCTATCCCTGTTACGAGGTTCGTAGCTCCTGGTCCTGATGTTGCTATGCAGACCCCCACGCGTCCTGTTACCCTTGCATATCCATCTGCGGCATGGGCTGCCCCTTGCTCATGACGTACAAGGACGTGGCGCAGATTAGAATCATATATCGCATCATACAACGGTAGAACCGCGCCACCAGGGTAGCCGAATACAACCTCGACACCCTCGACTTCAAGACCTTTCAGGATCGCCTCAGAACCTGTCATTCTACGACTCAAAGGATCGCCTCCAATCCTCTTCTTTCGGACTGTATTAAATATCTTTTGCGATGGAAATACTTATACCACTCCCTGCAGAGGTATCTTTGAGAGAGGATGAGCGGCTGTCGGTAGGCTCAGGTCTTTTGAGCTGGCTGAGGAAAGTCCCCCCACCACCTGGATACACGAACACCAGAAGGTGTAGGGCGAGAGTCCTGGCTCTGGCACAGAAACGGAGACAGCACTGTCTAAATGCGATGATGCAGGAATGCTGAGGTCTGGCAGATGCTGATGAAACGGCGAATCCTCGTGGGTGCAAGCCAATCTGGGTAGATGAAGAATCCAGCTGATACCCAAGTAGGGTGCATAGATGAATGCCGCTTAAAACAGAAGGGGGCTTACCATCCTCACTCGAACAGCGTCATAAAGAAGTTTTATATACTTCTTATGCCTAAGCTTTTAAAGAGGGTGAAGAAGATCTTTGATCATAGGAGAGATGTCGTGTGAAGATATTTTTAATCGGTTACGGACAGGGCGGAGGGAAGATAGCCGATCTCTTTCTGGAGTATGACAGGAAATCTCGTCACAATTGCATTGTTCGCGCGGTCGCTATCAATAGCGCTAAATCAGACCTTCTCGGATTGAATAATATACCGATGGAGGATCGTATACTCATCGGCGAGTCCATCGTCAAAGGGCATGGTGTTGGAGCAGACAACGAGATGGGTGCAAGGATCGCAGCAGAGGATATATACTCGATCCAGAGCGCTATAGATCGAAGGGGGACACACGAAGTTGATGCATTTTTAATTATCGCAGGTCTTGGTGGGGGGACAGGATCAGGAGGAGCACCGGTCATTGCACGTCGATTGAAGAAGGTGTATGCTGAGCCGGTCTATGGTCTTGGCATCCTGCCGGCAAAAGATGAGGGGGGACTTTATTCACTGAATGCTGCAAGGAGCCTGATGACCTTTGTTAAGGAAGTTGACAACTTATTTATCTTCGATAATGAGCCATGGAAGAAGGAAGGATCTACCCTCGAAGATGCCTATGGTTTCATGAATAATGAGATTGTGAGAAGGTTCGGGATACTGTTTGGGGCCGGCGAGTCTGAAGAAATCGGGCAGGTCGTTGTGGATGCTGCAGAGATCATTAATACACTGAGAGGTGGCGGAATCTCGACCGTTGGTTATGCTGTCGAGGAAGTAGGAAAGGCGAACAAAAGTGGTGGAGGCTTGTTAAAGCGGCTCAAGAAGAAAGAGAAGAGCTCGCTCGAGGCGCTCGACACGACGACGAAGATCACGTCACTGACAAGAAGGGCCGTTATGGGAAGGCTCACACTCCCATGTGATATTGCAAGCGCTGAGCGGGGTTTGCTTGTAATCGCAGGACCTACTGAGGCGCTTAGTAGAAAAGGTATCGAGAAGGCGAAGCTCTGGGTTGAGGAGATGATACGCGGGACTGAGGTACGTGGTGGCGACTACCCTGTCGCCAGGAGTAACTACATCGCAGCAGTCACCGTCTTCTCAGGCGTCACAGACGTTCCAAGGATAAGAGAGCTTCAGGAGATGGCTACAGAGGCGCAGAAGAACATCCAGGAGTTTGATGAGACAAAAGAAGAGAAGCACGAGTCGCTCTGGCATGATGATATAAAGCCGTTATTCTGATAGAAGGGGATGTGGATGAATATAGATAAGATAAGCAGAGGAGTATTGAGTTTGATCATCGTCTCGGTCATGATCGCACCAGCACTCGCACTCGAAGATCCTTACCCTCAGTCAAGGTTTGTTGATGTCTCATACGAAATGAGACCAGAGGGTGTGATCCAGTTTGGAGAGAATGTCTGGGCAACGATCACGCTCACAAATTTCAGCAAGGAGATCAATGAATCAAAATTCTTCTGCTACTCGGAGCTTGACGCACCGCAGTGGAGTGTTACCGTAGATGGAGTGCCTGTTGCCTATAATGAGGGAGAACCACTTTTAATTAACCACTCAGCAGAGACTGTGGTGATAGGACTTACAGGAAAAGCACCAAATATCGAGTTTCAAAAAGAGATCCTGATCGCAAGGATAGATGAGAACACAACGACAAACGACTATACGGTTCTGGTTGAGAAACGGACAGTCACAAGCAGCGAGATACAAAAGGTTGTAAACGTCATCGATGAGTCGAAAAAAGCGATCGAACGCGCAAAGCAGGCGATCCAGAACTCAACGATGGATACCTCGGATGCAGAGGACGATCTGAAGATGGCAGAACGATACCTGACCGATGCAAATGATTACTATCCAGAAGACCTCAATGCATCGATTGATGCCGCTCATAACGCCACATACTATGCCAACATGGCGTATGAGAAGGTGGAAAAACTTGAATCAGGTGCACGCACAAAAAAATACGTGATCTATGGTGTTCTTGCACTGATCATCATCGCGGTTCTCGTGATACTCTACCAGCGGTCGAAGAGGGATAAACTTGGTAAGTGGTAGCAAGAAAAAGAAAGCTGGTGCTATATGTGAGAAACCAGATCCAGGTTGGGAAAGTGAACGGTTAATTGAAGCACTTTCTGCCAAGAACTGCATTCTTAGAGTCGCTGCCGCAGAATCACTCGGTTCAAAGGGGGATAAAAGTGCGATTAAACCGCTATTTGAGCTTTTAAGAGATGAGGATGACAGTGTGCGCTGGAGAGCGGCAGAGTCACTTGAGGTTCTTCTTGATGGCTCAAATGTCGATCTTATCAGGTCAGGGATGCGCGATGAAAATGGATGGGTGCGGTTCTGGTCTACGTACCTCGCTGGAACGTGTGAATTAGCCGGAGATATGGTTCCAGAGCTTATAGCCGCACTTGAAGATGAAAACCAGGAGGTCAGGGCAATTGCTGCACAATCACTCGAATTTGTGGGTGACGATCGCGCGATTGAACCCCTTCTTGATGCGATGAGGGATGACTGGCGAGGTGCAAGAATCAGCATATTTGGGGCACTTCGGAAGCTCATTGCAGCGAATGGAGAAAGTGTAGATCTTGACATTTTCCTTAATCGACTGGATGATGAATATCCTGATGTGCGCTTCGTCTCGGCTTTTTTCCTTGGAGAACTTGGCGATCTGAGGGCCCTTGAGCCGCTTCTGGAGATGATGGATAACCTTGAAGAGGATGCAAACGTTCGTCAGTGGGCAGCCTTCGCTTTGAGCAGGATGAGTGATGATCGAGCCTTCAATCGGTTGATGGACGCGGTCTCAAATGAGAGAAATTTGCTGGTTAGACGAATGGCGCTCCGTTCACTGGGTGAGATGACGATTATGCACCCGACGTATCTGGATCAGGCAGAGCCAATGATAAGATCCGTCATCAGTGAGGATGATCTTATATTAGTAGGGCTTGCACAGGATGCACTCCTGAATATCAGGAAGGCAAATGAGTAAACAAGCATTTTTGTGGTTGTAGCATCCTTATATCTACACGTTCTCTCCAATAGATTTCTCAGCCCTCCTCTCAACCTCCCAGCGAACCACTTTCTCTTCCCATTAATTTGAGGATGCTTTATCCTTGCCGCAAGTTCCTCTCTGGGTTTTCTTCCCGGTTTCTTGAGGAAGGGACTTTTGCCTGTTTCTCTGAACTCTCTGATTATCTGATGGGTTCGTTTGACTATTCTCAGTATCTCCCTCTTCGTTAGCTTTCTCACACGGCGATCCTCTTGGAGTGTGAGGTTATTTTTGGGATGCTGCACCCTTCGATTCAAACCAAAAAAGGTATATATACGTATATTGGAGGTAATTCGTAACTAAAGATAGATAAAATTGATGAACGAATGGAGGAGGTTTATTTGGTTGCAAATGATGAAGAAGTCCTGAATGCAAAACTCAAGAAGTTTAGGACAGGCTCTTTCAGGCTCGATGGACTCGAGTTATCGATAGGGAAGGTCACAAAGCCTTCGGAGATCGATGAAATGATAGAGCCGATGGGTCCAACGCCAAAGCCGAACATGGAAGACCTTAGAGACTGGGATATGAAGCTCTTGAAGCGGTATCCACCGATGTACTCACCGACATGTGATATCTGCTGTCTGTGTACGCTGGGTAAATGTGATCTCACAGGAAACAAGCGGGGTGCATGTGGGATCGATATGAAGACACAGCAGGGTAGATGGTCACTTTTAACAGCGTTTACAGGGATGAACACACACCTTAGCCATGCAAAAGAACTTGTGGAGGAGCTTATAGAGCTGAAAGGACCGGATGTTCCGATTGACTTTGGTGAGATGACCCCGGTTGAATCCCCGATCATCAGGGTTGTGACAGGTATCGCACCAAAGAAGCTCAGCGATCTTGTTGAGGTGATCGAGTATGTCGAGAGCCAGGTTCCCGGGCTTGTTGCAGCTATCCACATGGGTCAGGAGGGAAGCTATCTCGATTATGAGTCAAAGGCGTACCATGCCGGGATGCTCGACTCGGTTTCAATGGCTACCGCGGATATCGCACAGATCTGCGCCCTTGATATGCCGAGAGGAGATCCAAACGCACCGCTTGTTGAGATTGGTATGGGAGTGCTCGATCAGACAAAGCCAACGATTCTCTGTATAGGGCATAATGTCCTCCCATCGATCGCGATGGTCGATTATATGCGAGAGCATGACCTTGAAGATGCGGTTGAGATCGGCGGAATCTGCTGTACGGCGATCGACCTGACCCGATATACCCAGAAGGCGAAGATCGTTGGACCCCAGTCGATGCAGATAAGGTATGTACGATCTGGTTTTGCAGATGTTGTTGTCGTGGATGAGCAATGTATAAGGGTTGATATGCATGAGATTGCGCGTAGCGTGAAGGCACCGTTTATCGCAACAAACACGAAAGCGATGCATGGACTGCCTGATAGATCTGGCGATGACATCGATGAGGTCGTGAATGATCTTGTCTCAGGCAAAGAGACAGGTGTCCTGATCCTAAACCGTGAGATGGCAGGAGAGGTTGCCGTCAGGGTTGCACTTGGCGTCGCGCCAAAGAGGCAGAAATTCAAGATCACGCCATCTGAGGATGAGATCATCGCTTATGCAAAGCAGTGCTGGCACTGTGGTGCGTGTACAAAGGCATGTGGAAATTCACTCCCGATCTCTGATGCGATGTACGCAGCGATAGAGGGTGATTTCTCAAAGCTTGCAGCACTCGATGACTCGTGTGTTGGGTGTGGAAAGTGCGAGCAGGAGTGTAAACGGTTTATTCCGATTATAAGCCTCATCAGCAAGGCTTCTGAGAAAGCGTTCAGAGAACACAAGTCGGTCTGCAGGGTTGGAAGAGGGCCGATCACGGATGTTGAGATCAGGAAGGTCGCAGATACGTGGGGGCTTGGAACAATCCCTGGTGCTATCGGACTTATAGGGTGTTCCAACTACCCGAACGAGCATCGAGAGGTCTATGAGATGGCAGAAGAGCTTCTCATGCGAAACTTCATTGTTGCAGTATCTGGATGCGGTACGATGTCAGTCGGATGGTACAAAGATGCTGAGGGCAAAACTTTGTATGAGAAGTTTCCTGGAGCGTTTGTTGCAAGAGGGCTCTGTAATGTAGGATCATGCGTCTCGAACCCACATATCTCAGATGCAGGTATACGGGTGGCAAATGTCTTTGCAAGGCGGATCTTGAGCGGTAACTTCCAGGAGATCGCAGATTACGTGCATAACTACGTGGGTGCATGTGGACTCGTCTGGGGTGCATACTCGCAAAAGGCGTTCTCGATCGGTATGTCATTCCACAGGCTGGGCGTTCCTGCGGTGCTTGGTCCTCATTCTTCAAAGTACAGGCACCAATATCTTGGGAATAAAGAGGATCTTGAGACGTTCAATGTGCGAGACATCAAGGACGGGAGTGTGCACAACCTCGGTCCCGTACCAGAGCATATGATCTATGTCGCAGAATCAAAAGAGGAGGCGCTTGTAATGTGCGCCAAGCTCTGCTTCCGCAACAACGACTTACCAGAGGGGCGGCAGCTCAAGCTCACAAACTACATCGATATGCACAAGAAGTACTATGGTAGAATGCCTGAGGATCTACCGTACTATGTAAGGAGCGAAGTTGATATACCATATGCTGCAAAGGATGAGATCATGGAGATTCTTGATGCCGCAGGCTGGGAATCGAAACGACCGATCAAATCACCGACGCTCTTAGATCCAAAGGATCTCTGGACATACGAAGCCCTCAAGCAGGGTAAGAAATGGTATACGGTATAAGGAAGGAGGTTATAAGATGTCTGCAACAATATGGAAGTTGGGCGACTGTCCGGCCGGTGGGCATATCTCAGGTAAGATCGATGGTAAGGTTGCCGGTAGGATGATAAAAGAAGCGAAGAATCCACTTCTTATCGTTGGGAAACTTGCATGCGAAGTGGATCTTGGGGGAAAGCGTCTCATTGACTATGCGATCGAGATGACGAAAAAAGGCATTCCCACGGTTGCATCAGCAGGCTCATCAAAGGAATATCCTGAGGATCTTGATATATCGATGATGGGCGCGGTTGAGATTGTAAACAAGCTTCAGAATCCCGAGTATGGGTTAAACGGAAAGCCACACGATCTCGTGATCACGATGGGAATCCAGTACTACCTTGCATCACAGAGTCTTGCAACACTGAAGCACTTCGCACCACATATAAAGACGCTCGCACTCTGTGCACGGGCACACCCAAACGCGACGTGGGCGTTTCCCTACATGCCTGATTATAAGTGGAAGGAAGAGATGGATATTTTAATGGAGAATCTGTAAGATTAAGGAGGTTTAGAATATGGCAGGAGTATTTGATAAAGCTGCAAGAGAACAGGAAGCTGCAGAAGAAGATTTTGGAATTCAGTTCAGCGACTACATCAAGGTCGAGTTGAAGACAGAGACAACCGGCTGGGATGATATCCCGGCAGAGATTGGTCCTCAGTATGAGGGTGAGCGGATCCGAGCCGCAGATACCGCGCTTGAGTTTGGAGGTCCAAAGTGTGATTATGCATTCGAACGGATCATCATCCACCCACCTGGAACAGAACTTGAGAATGAAAAGGTAACCATAATCGGTCCTGAGATGAATGAACTCGAACCAGGTGCCCACCGATTCGGGATGATCGCAGAGGTATCTTCTGATGAGACGGAGATTCCTCCAGAGATGGAGGGAACCTTCTCGACCAGGTTCCACTACTGGGGAAACTACATTGGTGGGCTCATGCACCTCAATGGGAGAGAGACGATCTGGATTCGGGTGAGCAAGGAACTTTTAGAGAAAGGGTTCAGGTTTGAGCACTGGGCAAAGATCATCGCAAGGCTCTTTGTGATGGAGATCCCTGTCGTTGATCGATGTCAGATCACGATAATAACCGAACCAGATCTTGTGAAGGAGAAATGGGATGAGGCGGTGGCATACTGGAAGGAGCAGGACGCAAAGATGGCTGCAATGACCGAGGAGGATACAAAGCCCTGGTATACCTGCACGCTCTGTCAGTCCTTCGCATCCTCACATGTATGTGTTATAACGCCTCAGAGACCAGCCAACTGTGGTGCAATCTCCTGGGCAGACGCAAAGGCAGGATATGCAATGGATCAGGCTGGAGACTGGCAGCCGTTCGATCCAGGAGAGTGTCTTGATCCTGTAACGGGTGAGTGGTCTGGAGCGAATGAAGCCGTAACAAAGCTCTCAGGTGGGATCAACACGCGATATGGTATCCATTCAATGTTTGGATATACACATACATCCTGCGGTTGTTTCGAGATGATCTCTTTCTACATCCCGGAGGTAGATGGTTTCGGGCTTGTGGCACGGGGTTACAACGAGCCGACCGTGAACAAGCTACCGTTCTCGACCATGGCAGCAAGAACGGGTGGCGGTCAGCAGACAGAGGGATTGCTTGGTCTATCTGTGAGGTACCTCCATTCACCGAAGTTCTGGCAGGCTGATGGAGGATGGAGACGGGTTGTATGGATGAACTCAAGCCTCAAGGAGCGACATGGGGATGCGATTCCAGATGAGATGAAGGATAAGATCGCAACCGAGAATGATGTCAAGGATATAGCTGAGCTCAGGGAGTTCTTGAAGAAAGTTGATCATCCTGTTGTGACCGGTGTCATAAGACCGCTCGATGGTAAGAAGATCACAGATGGCTGGAAGAGACCACTCAACGCAGACGAACTTCTTGCGTTCATCGAGGAACAGGATGGAGAACTCGATCCAGAGGTGGCTGCAGCGGAGTTTGGTGTCGATGAAGAGGACATCATGGATCTCGTTGAGGAGATGATAGAGGACGGAATCCTGGAGGAATGAATGAATGGTGAAGCTTAAGTTGAAGAAGAAAGGAGAAGAGGAGGGTGCTGCTGCCCCGGCGGCAGCACCAGCTGGAGCTACAGGCGTGCCATCTGGTGTACCGCCAAAGATCACGATAAAAGGTGCAAAGGTACACATCGATGAAATTGTCCTGAAAAAGTGAGGAGATCGTATGGTTAAGGTAAAACTTAAGAAGAAGGGGGAGGAAGCGGAAGCAGCTACCCCTTCAGGCGAGGGCAAAGAAGTCCTCGATATGGTCTCAGGCTTGAACAAGATGTTGAAGAAGGTTGAGAGCATAAAGGGGGTCGACTTCGAGTTTGATGAGATCATACTTGAAGGTGTGATACCTCCTTACGAACTTCTCTCAAAACTTCTATCAGGAGCGGTATCTGCTCCTGCGGCGGCTGTTGCCGAAGAGGCGGCAGCCCCCCCCAAAAAAAAAATAAAACTTGAAGCGTTCAAGCTTACGCCACCTGTTGAAACTCATCCAGGTAAATTTGCTGAGGTTACAATCGGTGCAACTAAGGATGAAGGCGGAACAAGGGCATTCTCGCTCAAGATTGGTGGGAACAATACCTCTCCGTATTACAGGTTTGAGGGGAATCTGCCACACCGACCTCCTATCGCACATCTTGTCTTTGATGAGGATCCAGGCCTTTCAAAGGTTCTGAAGGAGCAGTATGGGGATGTTGTCGGCGATCCTGTGGCATGGGCAAAGAAGCTCGTTGATGTCTATGGTGCCAGGGTGATAGAACTCGATCTCAACTCAACAGACCCAAAAGGCACGAATAGATCTGCAGAGGAGGCAGCGCAGACCTTGAAGGATGTTTTAGCGGCTGTTGACGTACCTATTGGGATCGTACTGAGATCCGGTAATATGGCAAAGGATGTTGAGGTTATTGAGGCGTGTGCAAAAGCAGCCAAGGGTGAAAACATCTTTATCTGCTCCACAAGTCTTGTGCTCCCGACATGGGTTGGCGTTGAGCTTGATGATGAGGTGTTACAGTATTACGAGATTGCAAAGGAGTATGGACATACGATCATAAGCTATCAGCCGATGAACGCACAGGGGCTTGCATGGCTCAATAAGACCGCACTGACCGGTAAGGAGATCCCGCTAAGTAAGGTCATGACTGATCCAGGATGGGTCTGTGTTGGATTCGGTTCAGAACTCGTTGTGACAACGATGGATACCGTGGATAACAAAGCCCTAATTGGAGATGAGAACTTTCAGCCACCGATGATCACAGCACCCTGTAACGCATGGCTCAACCGTGAAACCTGGTTTGCGCTTGATGAGTGGGGATCTGAGGTCGAGCGCGGGATGGCATTCGAGTCTGCAACAGCTGCCAGCGCCCTGGTATCAGGGGCACACATGCTTGTCATGTTAGACCAACGGGCGATTGAGATGACCGAGGCACTGCTTGATAAGATCTACATCTCGAAGCTTGAGGATGTCAGGTCTGTTATGCGACACCTGCCAATGAACGACTGCAAGAAGTGCGGGTACGACTCATGTAAAGCAATGGCAGAGGCACTTCTCAAAGGTGAGACTGAGGTTGAGAAGTGTGAGCAGATGACGCCCGCTGGGATCAGGTCATTGAAGCGGCTCTTGAACCCAGAAGGGGTCAAAACAGATCCAGCAGAGATTGAGAACTGGATTGTGGAGGTGTGAGAGATGGCAGAGAGAGTAAAATCACCCGCAGAGGTTATGAAGCTACTTCCACAGGAGGACTGTGGGGAGTGTGACGCTGATTCCTGCTTTGAGTTTGCACTGAAGCTCGTTGAGCGTACAACAACGGTTGATAAGTGTCCAAAGCTCAAGAAAGCGGCAACCAAGAAGATAAAAAGGCTCTTAGCACCTCCGATGGCAGAGATCACCTTCGGTTCCGGTGATAAGGCGATTATGACCGGTGGTGAAGAGGTGATGCACAGGGAGGAACTTGCGTTCTTTGGTAAGACCGTGATCGCTTATGATGTCTGGGATACGATGAGTGATGATCGGCTTGTTGAACGCATAAATGAGATCGCGAATATGAACTTCATCAGGTTCAAGGATACGTTCTATGTGGATGCGATCGCTGTCAGATCTGTATCAGGTGATCCAATCAAGTTCAAGAACGCGGTCAAAAAGGTTGCAGACACGACAGATCTACCTGTGATTCTCTGCTCGCTCGATCCCAAGGTCCTGAAGGCTGGTGCAAAGGTATTGAAGGGTAAGAAACCACTCCTCTATGCTGCAACGAAGGATAACTGGGAGAAGGTACTTGAGATCGCAAAGGAGTTTGAGACCGCTGTAGCAGTATTTGCGCCAAATGATCTTGAGATGCTCGGATCGATCGCTGCAACATTCGCGAGAGAAGGTGTTACCGATCTGATACTGGATCCAGGTACATTTGTTGAGGCAGAATCGATAACAGATATGTTGAGTAATATATCGCTCCTCCGTCGTGCATGCGTTAAGGCAGGAATTCCAGAGTTATCATATCCTGTGATGGGTGTGCCAGCGGTTGCAGCGATGTCGTTCAAATCCGGTAAGAAAGGGGCTCACTACGAGAACTATCTCGCAAATATGCTTGTGACAAAGGGCGTGAACCTGCTGATACTTCACTACCCGAACCTCTGGGAGTTCATGCCGATTGTGTACAACAGAGAAGGGATGTTCAAGCACCCCAAGCTCGAGTCTGCGGTCGATCCAGATCTGTATGCCTTCAATGAGCCGGATGAGAACTCACCGCTCATGGTCACAGCAAACTACACGCTTACCTACGGGATCGTTTCAGGGGATCTTGATCGTTACCGTGTCAAGTGCTGGATGCTTGTGATCGATACAAACGCGCTCTCGGTCGATACAGCGGTTGGATCCGGTGATTTCTGTGCCGATGCCATCGTTGAGCACATGGAAGAGTTCGATGTCGAGGATAAGGTAGCACATCGGATTCTCATCATACCAAGGGTTGCAGCAGAGATACTACCAGAACTCAGAGAAGCACTACCTGAATGGAATGTGGTACTCGGTCCAAAGGACTCATCCGAGATAGCAACATTCCTTACAGAAGAGTGGCAGAACCTTACCGCAGAGTAAGGTTCTTTAATTTCTTTTTTTTTGGCATTTCTTTACCTCCCCATACCTTGACCTCTCCTCAATCGATATTCTCTGGATGAAAGCACATAACACCCATGGGGAT
>JAOQII010000049.1 GCA_026134025.1 Candidatus Syntropharchaeum sp. | reverse complement strand
CACAGAATTACCCGTCCTTCCCCCTTTCCGTGCTCCTGCCACTTGGGGTGAATTTCGCTCGGCTGTTAAGAAGAGTGGTGTACGCCTCGATGGTATTCTCGAAAACGCGCTTGCTACAATCCGCGATGGTCTGCGACATATCGCTTTAATTGGTTTTCCCGTTCCAGAAGAATATGGCCCTGCAAAACAACCCCATCAGATGCATTGGCAAGCGCTGTCTTTGCCAATTGTTTCTCGTGGCCAAAACTACTGTCACGGGTTTCGCCCCAACGCGAAGGGATACTGGATGCGAGATCGGCAGGAGTGCTTTCGTGATAGCGATACCATTCAGTGGCTGAAATCTATCAACTGGCACGAGGACCAACTTTCTGGCCGTGGACGGATTAAGCCGGTGCTTTCTGGTCGCAGAATAGCAATCATCGGGGCCGGAGCTATCGGATCGGTACTTGCGGAACTATTGGTTCGTGGAGGCGTTCGAGAGCTTCTTATTGTTGATGCTGATACCGTCGAAGCCGGCAATCTTGTGCGCCACACATTGAGCTTGGCGGATGTTGGTAAACCTAAAGCCGTGGCACTTGCTGACCATTTGAATCAAGTATCACCACACGCTCACGTAGAGGGTGTGTGCGATGCATTCCCTGATCTCACAATGGAAAGCGAGACGAAGTTGCAGGAGTATGAAGTAGTCCTCGATTGTAGTGCCACTGATGAAGTGTTGCGGGGAATCGGCGATTGGAAGTGGAAGCCAGGCACCGTTCTGTTTTCCCTTTCGCTAGGTTTCGAAGCTGAGCGATTGTATCTTCTCTCGGGCATGCCTGGAATTGACTATATGCGTTCATTGGAGGAGTCGTTTAAAGACGAGTTGGAGGTAGACAGGAGATTGCTGGAAAATGCCGAGCTGCCTGTAGAGGCGACTGGTTGTTGGCATCCTCTTTTCCCTGCTCGAATCGATAGAATATGGGCTATGGTCGGCATTGCCATAGGTCATATTGAGAACATGATAACTTCAGGTGAAGCAATAACCGCCATGCTTTTGAAATGGTCGGATGGGCAAGTCACCGTTGAACGTAGGAATCTCCGGTAATGTTTGAACCGATTCATTTCATATCCTCCGATAAACGCTTTGAACTGTGCTTACCCGGAGAGCTCATGAACCAGGTATTGGCTCGCTGTTCCGCCGCCGGATCATATGAGACTGGTGGCATTCTGGTCGGAAAATACAGTAAAAATCAACGCGTTGCTGAAGTTACAGCGATTTCAGACAGTCCAGAAGAC
Organism: Candidatus Syntropharchaeum sp.; assembly: GCA_026134025.1. Taxonomy (GTDB): domain Archaea; phylum Halobacteriota; class Syntropharchaeia; order Syntropharchaeales; family Syntropharchaeaceae; genus Syntropharchaeum. The sequence goes on along the minus strand of JAOQII010000049.1, from coordinate 8,431 downwards.
TCTGTTGAGGGTCCTACGGTCTTTATTCGTGGCATTAGAGGGATTTACCGTTGGTTGCAAACCCTCTGGCGAAGCAGTTCACACTACTATCTGGGCGAATGGCATTTTCATCCAGGGCTCCACACTAAACCAAGTACGCTGGATATGGGTACAATGACAGATATTGCTAGGGCAGAAGCATATAAGTGCCCCGAGCCGATACTTCTCATAGTCGGTGGCAATGAAACCCATGGGTGGTTCTTCTATACGCAAGTTACGACACGCGATGGCGCAATTGTGGAATTGCATCGGTGTGAGCCAAAGAAATCATAACGAGGACGAAAAGAGAATCATGATCGATTGTCCTGTCGATTCAAACGTGTCGCGAGTTTTTTGATGGTTTCCTAGGCGAATGGTTGACTTTGTCTTTTATAAAGGAAAGGACATGCGATGCCCATCGAAGGCAGAATTCTGCATTCGGATGATAAAATCGAGGAGAATGAGGTGTATTGAGGGATTGAGGAGTGAATGATGGGCTTCCGCTTCTGGAGACGAATCAGGATCGCACCGGGCGTTACCCTGAACCTGAGCAAGTCGGGCGGGTCCCTGTCGTTCGGGCCGCGTGGGGCGAAGTTCACTGTTGGGTCCCGCGGGAAACGGGCGACGGTGGGTATTCCGGGAACGGGGCTCTTTTACACCACGACCCTTCCAAGCGGGAGGTCAGGCGTCAGGAGAAGCGCGTCCTACTCTGCTCCGGCCGTCCCAACGGTCCGCCCGGAAGACCGCCTGACGATGGGCTTCTTCAAGCGGCTCATCACGCCGGACGACGAGGAGGCCCTGGTGGACGGGTGCCGGGAGTTGGTCCTCGGCAACGAAGAGAAGGCCCTCGAACACCTCGAGAAAGCCGCTCATCTGGCCGACGGCGCGTACCTTGCCGGTTTCCTGGCGCTCAAGAAGGAGCGGCTGGAGGAAGCTGCGAACTACCTGGCGACGGCGGTCGAGAACCGCAGCCGCCTGGGCCGCTACTTCTCCAAGTACGGCATCTCCGCCACCATGAGCCTCCCCATCACAGACGAGGTGTCCGTGCACGTGGGTCCGGATCTACGGGGCGTGCTGCTGGGCCTGGTGGAGGTCTACCAACGTCAGGAGCGTTGGCAGGACGCGATTGCCTGCCTGGAAAGGCTTCGGCGACTCGAACCCGACGACGTGGTGGTGAAGCTGTCTCTTGTGGAGCTGTTGCTGGACGCTCATCCGGGCGACAAGAACGTCTTCCAGAAGGTTGTGCGGTTGGTTGAGGGCATTGAGAACGAGACGTCTATACATGCAGCTTTGATGCTTTACAAAGCCAAAGCCCTTCGGCACCTCGGTCTGGCAACCGCAGCCCGGGACACATTAACAGCCGCCCTGCGCCGTAAGAAAGGCCGGTCCGATGATCTCCTCCGCGCCCTGCGTTACGAACGCGCTCTGGCCTACGAGGATTTGGGGCAGAAGTCTCGCGCCCGTGCTGAGTTTGAGAAGCTTTATGCTGAAACCCCGGATTTCGAGGACGTGGCGGAACGATTGGGATTATGAAGTAACTATGCTCAACACCAATTCACGTCATCCCAGCCACTAGAACAAGATAGCTGAGAATGCCGCATGACGAAAACAAAGAAGAAAACTAGACCTCCTCGATCAATGCCACGTGCGGATTGCTCTAAAATCATCGGTAATCATCCCTCAGAATCTCACCCCTTCGGAATGCTACTTTCAGCTTCAGATGGAGCTACTGATACCGGTGTTCCCCACAGAACACTTGCAGAACGAGACGGCCAGCGCGAAAGCTTGATAAAGCATGCGAGGGAAATGCTCACCCGCCATCATGTAAGTCCTGAGGCTTTGGAGCGTGACAGACAACGTCGGGAGGCGATGAGGCGTCTCGGTTTTGATGATGAGCTGTCCCGTATGAAACGATTCCCAACAAATCCATCGACACGGAAGGGAAATCTCGCAGAAGTTGTTTTGGCAGAGTACATTACTGCTGCAAGCGACGTATCTTTACCCATTTACCGCCTAAGATACAACCCTAATGTGGACCAGTCGATGAAAGGCGACGATGTCCTCGCTTTCGATCTTGATGCCAATCCAGTCCGGATAATCGTGGGTGAATCAAAATTCCGGAATGTCTCTTCGAAGGCCGCTGTGACCGAAATCGTTGAAGGTCTTGTGAGATCACACAAAGGCGGAATCCCAGCGTCTCTTCAATTTGTTGCGGATCGCCTGTTTGAAACAGGAAATCCGCACCTCGGAGAGAAAGTTCTGCAATGTGCAAAGCTATTCGTCCTTGGGAAACTGAGGCTTGATTATGTTGGTCTGCTAATGAGCGATTTGAGAACTGCCACGCGGGTTAATCGACATACTGTGAATCCGTTACGTCGCCTCGCGATGATATCTTTTGGCATTGACGCTCCAGATTCGATCATTGATCCTTGTTACCAAGGACTGGAGGATAGTCCATGACAATTCCTCTCGAACAGGCACGCAGCGTACTTAAAGACTTTACCGCCAGCCGTATAGAAAACTTGTTCGCTCAGGCCCATGCCAAGCATGTCCTGCATGAAGTGAAAGAATCCCCAGAGAACTTTCCCGCATTCGACGAGAGACTGGATGATAAAGTCACATTCGCTGCATATGCCTTGCTCGCCTCCAGTTGCAGCATGATTGAACATCAATCCTACACTGAAGGGTTTGATGCCTTAGAAAAAGCGGCGACACTTTTACAGAATATTCACGGACCGTTCGTGGAAATATCTCGAGAAAGCGGGTTCCATGTGCTCGTTTCCTCAATGGCGTTCTACGCTGCTGGGCATTACTCACGCGCTTTCGTCACCATTCAGAACGTCGAGAGCCAAACCGCGGCCGCAAGAATAATCGCGGCATTCATTCGTAAGGACATTAAGACGCTGATTCAGCGGCTGAATGAAGTGCTTCTTCGCGACACTCCCGCCTTTGAGGATCAAACTGATCTGGACGAATGGGTTGTCACGGTCGCTATTGCTCGTTCACTGGCTATGGCACTTGAATACATTTATACCGGCTCTCGAGATTTCATTGACGCTGCTGATAGGCAACTTGAAGATGCTGCAATCGTGGCATCGACTGGCCACTTTCCTGCCTACTGGTGGACCGTTCGTTTGCTCAAGCTGATGCTGGGGAATCTTGGCGACGCGTCACTATGGCAAATCTTACCTCCATTCTTTGATCCGGAGACAAAAAGCACCCTTGCTCGCTACATTCGATTGATGGCCTATTCCAGACCTCCGGTTGTCGAGTTATGGGCATCACAGCGTGCCGCATTGCCGATGGCATTGAACACTACAAATCGCGGCGGTGTCGTCAACCTGAGAACGAGCGCAGGAAAAACCCGGATTGCGGAGTTGGCTATCTTGCAGACGCTAGCTTCCGACTCAAGCGCACAGATCATCTACTTAGCTCCATTTCGGTCTCTTGCCATGGAGGTAGAACAGACACTCGCGGCCTCTTTCTCTTGGCTCGGTTTCAAAGTATCTCATTTGTATGGCGGTTCCCGTGTGAGTTCGGTGGACACGGAACTTGCTGCAGAATCGTCCATCATGATCGCAACCCCCGAGAAAACGAGGGCTTTATTCCGAGCAGCACCAGATTTGTTTGAAAACGTCAAACTCATCATCGTCGATGAAGGGCATTTGATCGGTCCATCGGAACGTTTCGTAAGAAACGAACTGTTTGTTGATCACCTTCGTTCCCTTGCACGCACAACTAGAGCCCGAATACTTCTCCTTTCGGCTGTGCTTCCAAATCCACAGGAACTTGCCGAATGGGTTACGGGGGATTCCGATGCTGTGGCGACATCTCGATGGAAACCTTCTGTAGAGCGCTATGGCTTATTGAGATGGAACGGCTCACGAGTGCGTATTGACTGGCTAGGGGATGTTGAATCCTTCAATCCTTCTTTCGTGGAAGCCAAACCTTTGAGTGACCGAAAAAACAGTAGGCTTTTCCCACGCAATAAGACTGAAGCTATTGCTGCATCTGCTGTTCGGTTGAGTCGTCTTGGGCCAGTTATGATCTTTGCGGGGCAGGCGCAATGGGTTCCATCAATGGCGAGAGCCGTCCTGCTTGCTCTCGGAGAAAGTCCCGAGGAACATCCATGGCCTGAACATGAGTGGAAAGTGTTTAAAGCTGTATGTGAGGAGGAACTCATTCCTGATGCTATCGAAATTCGAGCAGCCGAAGTCGGGGTGATTTGTCACAGTAACCGTCTCACACCGCAAGTGCGGCTCGCTTTGGAACATTTAATGAGAGCGTATCCTCCGAAAATTATCATAGCAACCACAACTCTTGGGCAGGGAGTCAATGTAGGAATCTCGTCAGTTGTGGTCGCAACACCTTACATAGGTAATAACAAGACAATCAACAAACGTGACTTTTGGAATATCTGTGGTCGAGCGGGTCGTGCTTTTGTCGATGGTGAAGGTAAAATATTGTATGCCATAGATGAGACAAGGTCGCGCCAGAAGATAAGGAAAGACAAGAAACTTGCGCGATACTACTTCGATACGACTATAAGGGATCGGGTCGAAAGTGGACTCCTTTTCGTCGTGAATCTGTTGCGGCAAATTGCTGCTCGGGCTGGTGTCTCATTCGAGGTTTTGCTCGAGCTCGTCGCAAATAACGATTTCAGCCGCCTTGGTGAATCTAGCGAGAGTTGTGAGAAGATTCTCGATCTGTTGGATGATGAGCTTCTCGCTTTACATGGAGATCCGGTCGTCAATCCATCTGGTGAAGATCCAGCAGTATGGGTTGATCAAGTGTTTCGTGACTCTTTGGCCGTAATTCAAGCCCGGTCAGAGTTAGCTCAGTCTAGCGAAGAGGACGTCATCAATTTTCTCAAGGCCAGAGCGACATCAGCAGTCCGACGGGTGCCCGATCCGTCCACAAGGAAGGCGATTGTATCTTCCGGTCTTCCTTTGAGCGTTGCAATACGCGCGCATGAAGACCTGGAATTCTTCCGAGGAGTTGCGGATTCTTTTATCCAATCTGACCAATCATTGTCATCTTTGGCCACAACTGTTCGCCAAATCGAAGAATGGGTAAGGACGAATGCTTCGTCGATTACCAAAACGATGTGCGAAGAATTCAGGCTTGACGCACTACGCGAAGGATGGCTTGGCGGAATTGGACTCCGGGAGCTCATAACGCGAGACGACGAGGCCAACCTAATCTGTAAAGATTTTTATGGCTATCAACTCTCTTGGATTATTCATGCCGTTTCCCAGACACTCCAGAATACTGCAGAGGAAGAGCGGGCCGAGATCTTTGCGAGAATCTCATTGCTTGTTGAACTCGGAGTTCCCACTGAACTGGCTGCCCGGATTTTCCTTGCGGGAATCCGATCTCGCTCCGCGGCTACGGAACTCGCCAGTCTTGATGTCGCATACGGCACCAGCGTTTCCGCAATAAGCAGCAAGTTGAGAGAAAGTGATTTTATCAAGCCGCTACTTTCGAAGGTTACACAACCAACAGCGGAATGGCTGAACCTGCTGCTTGCTGATATGAGCCGCAGACGAGGTATTGTGCCAACATTTCCTTCATTTAAGCTACGCAACTCTGAAAAGGTGGATTGTCTGTTTGCGAGGCGAATCGGAGAGCAAATATTTCTATGTACAGCTGATGGGCAGACCAGGTTCCGTATCAAGAGTAGCAAGCGATTCCCTTTTGTGAAGATTGCGAATGATCCTCGCATGGTTTTTGAGCGTTCGGACGATATTTGGCATCTTGTATTCAGAGATCCTCGTTTGGAGCAGTAGCGTAATTGATGGGGCCACGTCACTTTTGTTGGACTATCCCATCCCAATCCGAATGCTTGCTGAACTGCCGCCCTGTGGCCGGACAGGCGCATATACGCCATCCACGCCCGGAGTGCTTCTGGCCGGTGGATGTCCTGATACTGGCGGAGCAGCTTTTGAGCTGTACTCAGAACAAAAATATGGAGGTATGAAATGCCGAAGAAAAGCGGATCTCATCATGTGGTTCCCAATGCCGATGGTGGCTGGGACGTGAAGAAAGGCGGCTCAAGCCGGGCCAGCGGTCATTTTGACACAAAGCAAGAGGCCATCGATGCTGGGCGGGAGATTAGCCGAAACCAGGGAACGGAGTTCTTCATCCATGGCAAGGACGGCAAAATCCAGCGGAAAGACAGCCATGGCAATGACCCGTTTCCACCGAAGGGATAATCCTGGGCTGGAGACTTGGGTTATGATATCACCGCGTTTGATATGGCAGAGGGAATCGAACCCACGTCCATTCTCTGTTTGGGGAAAATGTGGAGAAAAACATTTCCCGCGCAGGGACGCGGAGAACCGCAATCGGAAGCTCTCAAGGCATTGTAAATAAAAGGCTTTTGATGTGTTGGCGCTGGGGAGACTGAGTTTTGGGAAGGCGGCGTTCCCTCCACCATTTGAAAAAAGACAACCCGTCTCTCGGCAGATCTTTTCCGGGAAGACGGTTTTTTTTATTTCCCCCCTTGTTTTCAAATGGCTTGCGCCCATTTCACATCTTTCCAAAGTATCTCTCCGCACATCGCTTCTTCCCCGCCTTTCTTCCTCTCTTTGTCCCCAGATTCTCCGGCATTGACAATCGCACCACGATCCTGCCCCCACACACCCGGTGGCATAGCCGGGGAGACGAACGACTCAACTGCAACAACCATCCGATTCGGGCCGGCGACATCATCGGAACCCACAACGGCAGATAACGTACAATATTTTTCGCACATTTTTGATGATGGTGTAGCCCTCGATCTGGTATGATTGTGGTTAAAAAAAGATTAAATTTGAACCGTCAGGAGGGCTACAGATGCAGGATACCAAAAGAAAGCATGGAAGCAAAGGTTTAAAGAGTCAGATCATCCGGATCGAGGAGGAACAGCTGTCAAAATATGTAGACAAGGTGGTCAGGGGAACAGTGGAAGAAACGTTAAATGCGCTTTTGGATGCAGAGGCGGATCGGCTATGCCGGGCCAGGCGCTATGAGCATACCGAAACCCGCAAGGATACCCGCGCGGGTTATTACACCCGGAAGCTGGGGACAAAGGTCGGAGAGATCAACCTCAGGGTTCCAAAGCTGCGTACCTTGACTTTTGAGACAGCCATCATCGAAAGATACAGGCGGCGGGAAAGTTCGGTTGAAGAAGCGTTGATTGAAATGTACCTTGCCGGCATTTCGGTCAGGCGTGTGGAGGATATTACCAAGGCGTTGTGGGGCACACGGGTAAGCCCTTCAACGGTGAGCAATCTGAATAAGAAGGTCTATGGGCGCATTGAGAAGTGGCTTAATGCGCCTATTGATGGTGAATATGTGTATGTATTTTTAGACGGCATCTGGCTGAAGCGCTGTTGGGCCGGAGAAGTGAAGAACGTCAGTGTCCTTGTGGCCGTCGGTGTTGACCGGTTTGGCTACCGTCAGGTGCTAGGGGTAAAAGAAGGTGCCAAGGAGGACAAGGAAAGCTGGATGGCCTTTTTGCGGCATTTAAAAAGCCGTGGGCTTACTGGGGTCCGGCTTTTCATAAGCGATAAGAGTTTGGGGCTTGTTGAGTCTTTGGCCGATTTTTATCCTCAGGCAAAATGGCAGCGGTGTGTGGTGCATTTTTACAGAAACGTATTTACCATGGTTCCGAAGGGCAAGGTCAAAGAAGTGGCGGCGATGCTGAAGGCCATTCATGCGCAGGAAGATCGTCAGGCAGCCGAAGAAAAGATCTCGGCAGTGATCAAGAAGCTGAGAAAGATGAGGCTAACCAATGCGGCCGAGATAGTTGAAAACAGTGCCGCAGAGACCTTGAGCTACTATGATTTTCCAAGCCAGCATTGGCGTTCCCTGCGTACGAACAATCCTCTGGAACGCATCATGCGAGAAATCAGACGGAGGACGCGGGTGGTTGGAGCTTTTCCGGATGGGGAGTCTGCGTTAATGCTTGTAGCAGCTCGACTTCGCCATGTGGCAAGCACCAAGTGGGGGACAAGGCGTTACTTGAATATGGAGCGGTTAAAAGAGGTTGAATGGGCAATAGTGTAGCAGCAGGGTCAGGGGGCCATGGCCCCCTGACCCTGAAAACCCAAACTACCAGGTCAATGAGGGCTGAAATAAAAAGTGCGAAAAATTCTGGACACTACCCTGTAGCATGCTGCAGCGAACGCTCTGCAACACAGCAGACGCGGTGAGATCGGCCCGCCCGAAGGGTGATATTTTATTAACTGGACTGCCCGGATCCCCCTTCGCTCTTTGAGCTGCGATGCGGCAGGTAAGCCGGGCAATGACAGCAGCCGCTTATCGCAGGATTATTTCCTGAATTTTGCACGGGTATCGCAAAAAAAATAAAAAAAACCATCCGGGTCTCCTGTTATGTTAAGATTTGAGAATTAACCAATAATAAAAA
>JAOQII010000048.1 GCA_026134025.1 Candidatus Syntropharchaeum sp. | reverse complement strand
GGTGGTGTTGTGGAAAATATTATGTGTGATGGGGGATCTGCGGAAAGTGGGAACAAGGAAAAGAACGAAAGGGATAAGGGGATTTCTTGAATGGCTTGAAAGAGAGATCGGGGGCGAAGATTGAGGATTTACAGCTTAAGACGAAGATCAAGGAATATTATAAGTATGATTTTGATGAGCTTCTGGGCATCCTTAAGGAGAACAGGAAGAAGATATCTGTGAATCCATCAAGCAGGGAGTTTCAGGCGAATTTGAAAGAGGAGTTTGAGAGGAGTATAGGGAAGCTTAAGCCGTTGATTGAGAGGATTGAGAAGACGGATTGGCTGACTGATAAGCTGATCTATGAGCTTTAGGGGCCTGGTGAGGGGGAGAATCCAGCGATAGAGAAAAAATTAATACGATGAATTATTCTCCGTCCGCCGCATTAACTCACATAAACTCCCCCAGGTCCATCTGCCTGCACCCTTCCTCTCCTTCAAAGATCGACTCAATCTCCTCTTCTATCAGCTCAATCCTTGCCCGTGTATATGCCTCAAGCTCAAATTCATCTGCGATCCGCACGGTGGCATCAAGATACTTCCTCACCGAGCCTTCATGCACAGTCAGAATCAGGTTGTTCCCGCATCGGGTACAGGTTCCGGTCAGTGGCACCCTCCTGTACTTTGAGTTGCATTTTGTGCATCTCACCCCCTGTGTCCCAAATGCTCGCAGATTCCCCCGAAGATCCCTGATAAAATGCGTGTTTATGACCCGCTCTGCAACATCTCGTGCATCAACAGCCCTGATCTTTTTTGCAAGTGTTAGCTGTGCGTCCATCTTCTCAATCATCGTCTCAAGCGTCTTGTAACTGCTCATCGTGGGACCAAGCGATATATCAGAGACGTGGTGTGTGAAATGGAAGTTAGAATACTCATCTCCACTTTCAAGCCTGTCTTCAACCGTTTCAATGAGTCTCTTTACATCCTTCGGGCTTACACGCCTCAATGTTGCCTCGTAGAACTCAAGCGGGTACTCTTTGCATATATCGATGTTGTGTGCCTCACTATCGATCTCGCGGGGGTTGATCTGGGTTGTTAGAACAAGCGGGGCATCCATTCTGCCGCCTCGCCTATCTGGCAGATACGACCTTGAGAAGTTTAAAAGGCCATCCATCAGAAGCATCACACAGTCCTCATCTCCATCACAGTTTCGCCGCTTTGAGGCATGGAAGAATGGATGGGCATAGCATACAGCGGTTGATGTGAACCCAACGATCCTTCCAAGCACGCCTGCAGATGTATGTGGGGCAAGCCCGATCACGAGTGTGCCGATCAGGTCATCAACCTTCTCTGCACGGTAGTAGGCTGGAAGGTCATAGAACTTTACAAGCAGATCATCGATGAACTGTGAAACTTTGAGAAGATACTCGCCTGCATGCTGTGAGAGTACAATGTCCTGAACTCCAAGCTCAAGGATCTCATCTGCAGAAGATACCTCGTATCCAAGCTCTCTCAGCTTTGAAACTTTCACGTTCACCTCCTCTGGCTTAAAATGCGTCAGAGGCATATCTGTGAGATCGTATCTGATCGTACCATCCTTAAATACCGATAAATCGTGCTTTGCACGTAGAATTCCCTTTTCAAAGACTTCTGGCATCTTTTCAAATGAAGTTAATCCTTTGACTCCCTTCAGTAGCTTCAGATCACGCTCAGAGAGCCTGTTCAGTGCACTCGTGTACAGCTGCTTTAGATCAACAGACCACGTTTTATATGGATTCAACCGTCCGTTGCAGCGTTTGCATCTCGTGTACTCGCTCTCAACCCGCCCACAGTTTGAACAGATATATCTGGGCGAAGTCCGATGGCCACAGGTGCATTTTAGAAGATACGTTTCCTGCCCGCAGTGATCACAAATTCGGAATGGGAGTTCAACTTCAATAAGACCTCTGTTGGAGATTGCAGTGATGATGGACCTTGTATTCCCACCGTGGTTGCCAACAGGAAATAGAAAATGTACAGATGGCTTCATCTCACGCCTTTTCGACTTTTCAGGCCTTCCCATCCTGCTTCCAACCCGTGCTGGGGCTTTTTCGCGGATCTCGATGCCCGAAAGCTTTGATACCGCTTCTATAACGTTCCCTGCTTCAATTCGTTCCCAGCGAGCTCCAGGTTCATCAAACCCAAGCGAGATGAGCAGGATACGTGGTTCATCAATCAGAAGAAGATCATCCTCAACCCTGTGGGGGATCAGAAGCCGCTCAAGGATTGATTTTATATTCTGATCATAGGTTAAATAGAGTCGTCCATCTTTGAGCCTGCCCTCAGAAACAGCTTCTCCGAGCTGATTGAACTCATCAAGGCTTATATCATGCCAGAGATAGGTGTATTCTGGGTGAAGTGGTACGCCAAGCTCTTTAGAGAGCTTTATCGCTGTATCTGGATCAATCTCAGAGAAATCTGATGGGTCGCCTCCTGCTTTTAGAAGATCAAGCTCCCACCACTCCTCTGTATAGCTTGAAGGCACGAGTGGGTGGTTGTTCTCAAGAAAGTCACCGTAGTTTACAAGAACCTCGCCAAGATCCACGATACGTTCGATCATCGGTTTTAACCGCTTTGCTTCCTCGATCGATGAGATCTTAACAAGCTCACCAGACTTCAATACCACGCTCGGTCCTTCGATCGAATCAACAGGCGCAATACCTGCTGCCTTTCCTGGAAGCTCGACCTTCATCTGCGTACCAGGTGCGATGAAATCATCGAGGATCGTCATCGTTGCAGGGTGAATCCCCCAGGTTGCAAGTCCGAGATTGCGTGCCCTTCCATACCTGATTCTGAAGCCTCCTGGCATGGATGGGTGTGAAAAGACAGGACGGCCTGCGATGATGTCATTCAGGAATTTTTTTGAGGATTTGCTGCCTCCATCATCATCTGTTGAAGCTTTATTTTTTATAAGTCCATCAAGCCAGTCCCAGCCGTCTATTCCAAGGCTTTCGACGTACTTCTTTATCTTTGGAGCTTTGAGGGCAACCCCCTCTGCGATCACAAGAGCCATACCACCCCTTACACGGGATGTCGAGACCCGCTCAAGGCTATGGTAGCCCTCAACCTCCACAGGCTCTGTAGGTTCTCCATCGATGCAGACAGGGCAGTTCTCAACGATCAGCCTGATCTCATTGTCAGTTGGTGTGTACTGGAGGTTCGCAATCCGTCGATATATCGGTATCTCAGCCACATACCGCTCAACCTCCTCCTTTCGTGGTTTGTACCGCGAAAATCCAAGTTTCCTGCGAACATAATCTGCAACAAGCACTGAAAGAGCCTGTGCAGTTCCACCAGCACTTCTTATCGGCCCTGCATAGTATACCTTGATGTATTTCGATCCGTCATCGTTCTTTCCCTCTTCGACCTGCGAGATCCCCTCAATCGGAGCTGCAACCACTCCTTCGGTGAGTATCGCACTTGCAGACCTTATCGCCATCTCAACGACTTCAACCTTTGATTCGAAGTCGCCAAACCTTCCTTCTGCAACATCAAGACCTATTTTAAGCGCAACTTCTTCTCTGGATGATAACTCACGATCAAGCTCACGAATTCGCTCTGCAAGCCCGTTGATCCCTACGAGACGCTCAACCCGATCTGCAAGATCCTTTGCAAGCGGTATCTCAACCATGGGTGCAGGATCATATCCTCTACCACGCGCTTTATTTGCAAGCTCAATTGCCTCATGGAGCTTCTCATTCAGCCGATCAAAGTAATCCTCAATCACAGATACCCAGCCTCTCCCTCGTTGTTGGCATCTCAGGCCTTAAGAGATTCCCCACCGCATCCCATGAATCGCCATAGATATGCATATTACACGAGAGAAGTGTCATCCTGCATTTCTTAAACCCTGTCTCGCGTGCTACCCACCAGAGAAGCCTCGCAAAACCGTACTGGTTCGCATGGGTCGCACCATAGGCATCGTTCGATCGCATAAATAGCGTAAGCCCAAGTGTCTCATCATCGATCGCCTGAAAGACATACGAGCGAAGGCAGGCTGGTTCATCGAGCATGATATCCCAGGGCCTTGAGATCGTGACAAAAGCCCGCCTCGTCCATTTATCCTCCTTCAGGCGAGAAACCACAGCAGCAAGTTGATCAACCCTCTCCCGTTCAAACCACCGCTCATCATCAGGATCACCTCTGGCGCGGGATGCGTATGTATAGACCTCTCCATCCTCGATCTTGACCTCAGGAAAGCCGATGACATACCGTGCTGCGTACTCCTCGCCGTAACTCTTTGTGAAAGGTGCCATATCGTCGATCATCTCCTCTAACGGATTTTCAATCCCAAGAAGCACGCGGTGTCCAAACTTTGCCCTGCCCTGTCGCTCAAAGACCTCACCCCACTGGGTCTCATCCTCATAACCTTCATGATAAACAAGCTCGAGTGTCTCGCGCCATCCAGTAGGGATCGTCTTTGCGCGTATGAGCTTTGCATCTTCTGTTGGCGGGATCTCTTCAACGTCCATGATTTTTTTGACCAGATCCTCATCTCTTAAGTAGTAGTGAGCATTTACGATCATCAGTGCGATAGACCCGCATTTTAAACCTGTCCTATCTGCGATCCCCTTCTGGAGCTTTGAGAGCCAGAGAAGGTTCAGATTGAGATAGTTACAGGTATCGATACTTCTTGCAAACCCTGTGATATGGAGTGCTCCTTCGATTCCCTGAAGATAGACCTCCATCAACGCTGGTGGCATGTCCCCTTCTACATCCCACGGTCTTGCAATTGAGTAAGAGAACCTTCTTGTGTATGGATACTTCTTTAAAAGTTCAATCCCGATCGTTGTCTGGTCAATGGGTGACCGTATCCGATCGCTGTAGGTCTCGCCCCCGTCATCGCCGAGTATCACCCATGTTGAATCTAAGTTCTCCAGCTGTGAAGGAGTGTTTGGGGCAAATTTTGATAGCACTGGTTCAGGTGATTTTATCACAAGTAAAATATCTGGAAGAAACTTTGTATCACCTCTGTTTGACCTTCGAATCACGCCATCAGAAAGCAGTCTCCTGTTTACAAGTGCATAGCCATCGGCCATATCTGCTGCAAATATCAGATCTGTCAACTCAGTTTCCCACCCATCTCCTTTGCGCTCAGAAGTATGTAACCCATAACAGCGATGATACAGAGTGCATAACCCCATGCCCTAACTGCATTGAGAAGGTTCTTGATGAAGGTGTACTCTCCCCCATACCTCCCACCGACCCTCTGTTCCTGCTTCGTGTAGTCGAGGATGAAATAACTCCCAACGTCCTTCACCACGATAGGTTTTCCATTGAAAATCACCGCCTTAGCGATGACCTCATCAGTTGATAGCGTCCATGGATCGGCAACCCCTACTGCATCACCCTGGGTTCGTATCCTGCCACCCTTTACAGATACAACCCTGTGAGTGTAAGGCGTCAGGCTCTCAGGGGGGTCAAAAAGGATGATATCTCCGACCTCAATCTTATCTTTGTCGATTGACTGCATCAGCACGAGATCTCCCCTATCAAACGTCGGACTCATACTGCCTGATACGACGACCGTAAAGAAGACGAGATTAAAGAGAAGGGCAAAAACGATCAGTGTGAAGACCGTGAGTGTCAGGACAAAACCGAGTATTGTGGGCGCATCAAGGTGCAGTAGATCTCGGTACTCGGCCATCTTCATGTTCAACCGCTCCTTTCGCTCCCTGCTCCTTTTTATCTCATAGATTCTACCGAGAAATGCCATAAGAAGCTGGCCCTCTCCTTTCTTTACCTTATACAGCAGGTAGAATAGCACCCCTGTAATCGCTGTAGTCAGCAATGCCGTGATATAAGCGTTCATCAGATATCACCGCTGAGGTACGAATGGATGAACTCAATGATAAATTTTGCACCCATGATAGCAGTAATTCCATGGTCATACGTCGGTGTTATCTCGACAATATCAAATCCGACCGTCTGTCCTGCAAATTTATGGATGAACTCCTTTATACAGGATGGTGAAATCCCGTAGGGTTCCGGGTTTGAGACGGCAGGTGCAAAAGAAGGATCGAGAACATCCATATCGATTGAGATGTAGATTTTATCATCACCAACCCAGGATTTAAGATCGTCTATTATCTTATCAGGACCCTGAGATGATAGATCCTCGCTTGAGTGGACGAGAATTTTCTCATCCTTTGCATACTCAAACTCCTCCTTTGATCCAGACCTCACGCCGATTATCGCAACATTCTCTGCCCCGACCGCCTCAACGATCCGCCTTGATGTGCAGGCATGGGCGTATTCATCTCCACCATAACTCTCTCGCAGATCAGGATGCGCATCAAAGATGATCACGGTATCCACCCCTGTTGCAGGCACGATAAAGCTGCTCACCGTATGTTCGCCACCCATCACAATCGGAAGTTTGCCATCACGCAGAATATCCTCGATTGCACCGTTGACCAGCATCTTGAGATCAGTGATCGGTAGATTTACATCGAGATCCCCCATATCACAGATCAGAGCATCTGCAAGATCGGTATCATATCGAAAGCTATACCATTCAAGATTGCGCGAAGCTGTTCTGATCGCATCTGGTGCAAACCTGCATCCACCCCTGAAGGACACACTCCTCTCAAGTGGCATCCCAAGAATTACAACTTTTGCGTCTGCATAGGCAGATCGAGAAGCTGCAAAAAGGGGCTCTGTGTACATCTACCTGATCTCGATCTTATACTTTCCCATCGAGGTGATGTAAGGTATCTCTTTACCGACCTCGATCTTCTCGATCATTTCATCCGTGGTCTCGATCTCGATCGTTGAGTAATCACCCATATCCATCAGCTGGACGATATTCCCATTCACAGATAACACCTGCCCTGTCTTTCGCTCAACGATCGGTACATGGACCTTGGCTGTAACAGGCTGGACAACCGAGCGTTTTTGATTATCAAAAATGCCAATGACATCCATTCTCGCTTTCGCAGATCCATGCTTGCCTGGTTTTGATGTGGAATGTCCAACGATCACGCACGGCTCATCATCTACCATTATGTACTTTCCCTTCTTGAGGGATCTTACTTCAACCTGTTCCTTCATAAATTATCTCTCCCATCTCTAATATCTTAGAGATAGTCCCGGGCGGATTCGAACCACCGTCAGCGGGTCCAAAGCCCACTAGGATTGACCTGCTACCCTACGGGACTATTAACTCATTTCTTATCCAGGACGCCCAGATCTCTGAAGCTTGATTTTCCGAGGACATTTGAAACGGTCGGCCTGTCCTTGCTGAACCTCCCAACCTTCAGATCGTAGGTGAAGGTGGTGAAGATCTCGTCACAGACATGCTTGATCCCATCGATTGCATCTGGTTTGCAGACCCCGACAAAGATCTTACCGACCTTGACCGTTGTCTTTATCTTTTGATCCTCTATCTTAAGGTCACGGGATATATAATTTGGTCCCTGCAGGATTATATTCGAGACACCATCGATCTCTCCAACCCTCGCTAAAACCTTCCCTGCAGTCTCATCGCTCAGGAGTCGTTCTGGTATCACGACAACTTCCATATAATAATCTTCAACCTCTTCTGTCATCTTGTAATCATTACATACCAAGGTTTATATTTATATGTGTCTGCAACTCTGTAATATTATCCCAGATTATATTTACACGTTCTCTCCAATCTCATCGCCTCCTTCCAAACCACATTAACTAGACCTTTTTATACTCAGACCATCTCATTTCCCAGACTATTTCTGAAACAGGGATTCTTGGGCCTCTGGTCAGGAAATGCATCCCTCGCTCTAAAAGAAGATACACAGGAAGACGATATGATACGATGAGCTGGAGTTTGATTGTGCAGGGGGTCTATTGAACTCCAGACGAGGCGTAAAGCGCATATCATTCACGCCAGTGTATTTTATCCTTTATTACTTCCAGTCTTAAAATCAGATTAATATTGGATATCGGCAAATTTCTTAAAGATTTCAATTGATTATCATAGAGTAAAACAAAATTACATAGTGTTTCTGAATTTCTCTTCCTCAGATGATTAATGAAATTGTTAAAATCTCTGTCTCCTGCAGTTACAGAAAAATCAATCAATTGCGATATCGAATCCACCACAACAAGTTCGGGCTTAAGTTTCTTCAAGTATTTATCAATCAACCTGCTTATCTCAGAAAAACCAAATGACATATCTTCAAAAAACCAGCTTTTACCATTCTGAAAATCCCTATCGGAAATTGATTTAGAAATACAGTCAATAATATACATACGTGTATCAAACTTTTTTAAACTCGGCTTGATAGTACTGAAGGTTCTTGTCAAAGAGATATACGTTTTCCTTCTGTAGTAAGGCAAGATATTAAGAAACCGAATCAGGTCATCAAACGCTGCGGAATCATGAATCAACAATAAAATATCGTCAAAATCGAGTAGTGTCCTCTTAAAATTACTCCTCACCTCTCGCCAGTAATTAATCGCAACA
Source organism: Candidatus Syntropharchaeum sp. (assembly GCA_026134025.1). Taxonomy (GTDB): domain Archaea; phylum Halobacteriota; class Syntropharchaeia; order Syntropharchaeales; family Syntropharchaeaceae; genus Syntropharchaeum. Next base: position 1,335 of record JAOQII010000048.1, on the reverse strand, counting down.
ACCTCATATCCATCCCTCATGTCACATGTCCTTCTATTTAAGTGCTGTTTCTATTCGAGCGAGAAAATCATCCAGATCGTATGGTTTGGTAATATAATCTACAATATTCGACTTTGTTTTCAATTCCTTAACCTCATCCTCCCCCATCCTTACTGCCGTAAGCAGGATTATCTTGAGATCTTTCAATTTCATATCGTTTAATTTGGCTAAAATCTCCCTCGTCTTCAGTCCAGGCATCATAATATCGAGTAAGACCAGATCTGGATTTACATCTCTCACCTTGTCCAGAAACTCATCACCATTGTACGCAACATCGACATCATGTCCCGTTTTTCTGAGTAAAACGTCCAGCGTCGTTACAATACTCTTGTTGTCATCCACTACCATTATCTTTGCCATTTCTAAATCCTCCCATTATGCTGCTAATAAATCGATTTTAGTCGGACTCTCCTCGACGTTATAAGGAATAGATACATTAAATGTCGATCCTTTTCCAATCTCACTCTCGACCCAGATTTGCCCACCATGATACTCCACGATCCCCTTGGATATTGCAAGCCCAAGTCCAGATCCCTCATACGCTCGCGTCATGCTTGAATCAACCTGTTCAAACGGTCTAAAAATCCGTTTGCAATCTTCTTCTGTAATTCCAATTCCATCATCACGTACCCGGATTAGCGCATGATCTTTCTTATCATACAGCTCAACAGCTATCTTACCACCTGCATCAGTAAATTTAATCGCGTTGCTGAGCAAGTTGATAAGAACCTGTGTGATTCTATCCTTATCTAAAGCTATTGGGGGAATCCTGTCCTGTTTTAAAGTGAGTTCTATGTTTTTATCCAAGGCTCGTGGCATAATTATCTCAATCGCATCCTCTGTTAACGCGTTGAGGTCTGCGGTGCTCTTAGCAAATTTCATAACCCCAGCTTCCATTTTAGAGATATCAAGTATATTTTCAATCAACCGGTCGAGCCGTTGGGTGCTTCTCAGAATCAGCTCAAGGCTCTCTCGTTGTTCATCGGTTATATCACCGAAAAAGCCTTTCAGTATCATCTGGATCTGTGTAATCATAGGCGTGATAGGTGTTCTAAGTTCATGAGAAATAAGACTTAAAAACTGTGTTTTAAGACTATCAGCCCTTTTTAATTCAGTATTTGCTTGTTTAAGCAGCTCTTCCGCTTTTTTAATCTCAGTAATGTCCATACTCTGAGCTATCAGTCCAAGAACCTCACCAGAGGATTCATCAAGGATCGGTGCCATCGAGAAGAGAGATGGAATTGATCTGCCATCTGCTGTTATGAGTGCGATCTCACGCGCTTCAATGATCTCTCC
>JAOQII010000047.1 GCA_026134025.1 Candidatus Syntropharchaeum sp. | reverse complement strand
ATCATAAGGTCAACACAGAGAACAATCTTGTGTGAATCTGTGTAATCTTGTGGTTATGTGCAAACAGCAACCTCACACTCAGGTTGAGCAAGTACAGAGATGGGATGATTGCGATGTCGAACTGGAGCATGTCAACCGGAACTGAGAGAGATCCTCCCTGCAATCCCCTCTTTCTCTGCGTATTATCGAATACCGATACGTGCAGGATTCCAAACATCTCTGCTGCAGGCGCAACCACCGATCTCAATTTTTACACACCAGCAGGCGATGCTGAGATCGTTGTGTATGGCAGTCCAAGGAGCGTGCCTGCACTGCCAATGAAGGTGGACGGTGCGCCAACGCCTGCTGTCATGACCCGTGCCGCGCTGCAACTGACCGACATGCCGTACCTGTTCGTCAACGCTGGACTGCGAATCGTGCCAGATGTCCCGGTAATCGATCTCGGTGCTGCACCAGGACGTGATATTCGATACGGAAACGCTGTTTTACACGCTGATGTGATCTACGGACGTGCTGTACACATCGGCTTGCAACTCGGAAAGTTATCAGATTCTATCATCATAGGAGAGAGTATCCCTGGCGGCACAACCACAGCTCTCGGCGTCCTGACCGCACTTGGATACGATTATGGGGTTAGCAGCAGCTGGAAAGCGAATCCTCTCAAAATCAAGCGTGAGGTTGTAAGAAAAGGTATCGATGCATCCATGCTCACAGTGGATGAGGCGCGCGATGATCCGATGCATGCCATAGCATCTGTTGGCGATCCGATGATGCCGGCAGTTGCTGGATTGGTTTACGGCATAACATCATCATTGGATTGCAGCATCATTCTTGCAGGCGGCACCCAGATGATTGCGGTATTTGCGATATTGAAGCATCTCGGCATGGATACCGATAGAATCTCGATTGCGACCACGAAATATGTATACCAGGATCGTTCGTTCGATTTTGACGCGGCGATCCGCGATCTCGGATGCTGTGTTCATGTTGTTGATCCCGGATTTGCAGACTCACGTATGGATGGCTTGCGCAAATACGAGGACGGCGAGGTCAAGGAAGGGGTTGGTGCCGGTGGTGCGATGTATGCTGCAGGTATGCTCGGTGTTACCCAGAAGGAGATGCTCGATGCGGTTGAGGCGGTGTATGAGGAGTTGATGGGAGGGAATCGTTTGGGTAAACCTCGTTAAGACAGGCATACTTTATCCCCTCCCGCACCCCAGAATACGACATGGCTCGCAAGAAACTCCAGCTCGCACTCGATCTGCTGGAAACCGATCGCGCGATCCGGATCGCAAGAGAAGCCTCAGAGTGCATCGACTTAATCGAGGTTGGGACACCACTCATCAAGAGCGAGGGCATGGCTGCGATACGCGCAATCAGAGAATCGTTTCCGGATCGCATCATTGTTGCTGATATGAAGACGATGGACACAGGAGCGATCGAGGTTGAGATGGCTGCAAAATCCGGTGCAGACATCATCGCAATCCTTGGCGGTGCTGATGATTCTACGATCGAGGATGCGGTGCGATCTGCAAGAAAATATGGTGTGAAACTGATGGCTGATCTGTTGTCTGTGGGTGATCCTGTCAATCGTGCAAAAAAACTCGAAGAACTGGGAATCGATTATATCTGCGTTCATGTCGGGATTGATCAGCAGATGAAGGGCATGAACGCACTGGACATCCTCAAAAAAGTAGTAGACGCGGTGAATATCGATGTTGCTGTTGCCGGTGGACTTGACCCGGGGACTGCAGCACAGGCAGCCTCTCTTGGTGCCTGTATCATCATCGCCGGGGGTGCGATCACACGTTCTGGTGACGCTTCTGCAGCAGCGGCTGCGATCCGCGATGCCATCGATCGCGGATCAGTACCGGAGATGGTCAAAAAACGACCGGTTGACGAGATGACAATTGAACTGCTCAGGCAGGTATCCACACCAAACATCTCGGATGCGATGCACCGCAAAGGCGCGATGAGCGGGATAATCTCGATATGCCCGGGTCTGAAGATCGCTGGAAGAGCGATCACGGTTCAAACGCTTCCGGGAGATTGGGCAAAGCCCGTTGAGGCGATCGACTGCGCTGGCAAGGATGATGTGATTGTGATCGAGAATGGACGTGCAGATATTGCTCCATGGGGAGAACTGGCAACTCTCAGTTGCATGAACAGGAAGATCGCGGGTGTTGTGATCGATGGAGCAGTGAGAGATGTGGATGAGATCAGAGCATTCAATTATCCTATCTTTGCGCGTGCGATCGTCCCGAATGCTGGCGAACCAAAAGGGTATGGGGAGATCGGTGCAGAGATCGTGTGCGGGGGGCAGATTGTGCGAAATGGCGATTATATCGTTGGAGATGACAGTGGTGTGGTTGTGATCCCGAAGGAGAGGGCTTATGAGATTGCAAGACGCGCAAAGGAAGTTTACAAGACAGAACTTCGGATAAGAGAGGAGATAAAACGCGGGAAGTCTCTATCTGAGGTGCTGGAGCTTGCGGAATGGGAGAAGAGGTCGGTGTGAAGAAGGCATAAACAGGTTCATCAACATCCCGAAACCGAAAGCTGTTCCACCAGTACTTCCGAAACTACCGGGTTCCGAACACGATTCCCAGCCACGCCACCATCCAGCCACAATCGCCTCGCGAACATCCACCGAAACTATCTAAAATCGGAACTACTGAGTATTCATTCTTCAGGGATATCCAGCAGCCACTTCCAGAGCGGCATGAACACGATCCTCCTGTCACCGATCTCCTCTTCCCTCTCGATGTCATCGGTTATGATCAGCCCCTCCGCAAGCCCAAACTCATCCATTGCCGCAACAAGCGCACTCACATCCCGCTTCTCTGTCTCTTCATTCACAGAATAACAGACCTGGATCAGTTCCTCGACCTTCATACCATTCTTTATCACAAAATCGACCTCCCCCCTGTTCTTCCAGTAATAGATCTCTGTTTGCGATGAACGGCGCTTCAATTCTATAAATACAAGATTCTCTATCGTTCTTCCGATGTCTTCTGAAAATTTAAAGGATACTACGTTTCTAAGTCCCGTATCCACGCAGTAAACTTTTTTTGGGGACGCATGTCGTACACCTCCGGAATATGAGAATCGATCGACAAAAAAGATCAAAAAACTGCTTTCCAGATACAGAGCATAGTTCTTTACGGTATTCACGCTTCCCAGATTGAATATATTCTTTAATCTGTTGTAACTTACCGTGTTTGAGATGTTCGCCATCAAATAGTTGGCAATCTCCTGAAAGGTCTTCGTCTCTCTTATCCCGTATCTCACAAGTATGTCCCTGAAGAGTATATCACCAAAGAGCCTGTGAAGGATCTCCTTCTCTCCATATCTCAGATACTCTGGAAAACCGCCGTCTTCAATATATTGGGAGAGGTGTTTTTCGATTTTAGCCCGCTCTTCTGTGATATATTCAAAATTTTCTCCGGGTTCAGCACCTTTGAGCCTCAAAAACTCCCTGAATGAGAAGGGGTATAATTCTTTTGCGATATGCCGTCCGGTCAGATGCGTTGCGAGTTCCCTGCTCAACAGTCTTGCATTCGAGCCGGTGATTACGAACTTGTTGCCGCGCTCATACATCCGTCTCACAAACCGTTCCCAGCCGGAGACATTCTGGATTTCATCGAAGAAGAATATTTTCTGTTCTCCATAAAGTTCAAGAAACACCTGATAAAGGAGATCAAAATCCTCTTCCGCTGAAAACGATATCAATCGCTCGTCCTCAAAGTTCAGATAATAAAAATCGCGATCGTACCATTCTGACATGATCTGTGTCAGCAGGGTCGATTTTCCAGACCTTCTCACACCGCTGATTATCAGTACGTGCGGGATTTTCAGGTATCTTCCGATCTCTTCCAGATTTTCTCGCTCTATTCCCCTGTCCTTCCTTTTTAGCTCTTCTCTCTGCTGGACAACGATCTCTTTTAGCTGTCTCTTATTCATGATTGACGTATCTGTTTCTTGTTATACATGAAATTTTCACTGGGAATGAATGATTGGTTGAAATGTTTTCATTGGTAATGAATAGTAGTGCCCCCAGAGGTTTAAATCACGGCTTTCGATTTTGGTCTCTTCTTCTGTCGTTTCATAAACCCCAGCGACTCGATAAACTCCCTGCCCGAGATAACATCCGGTAACGTCTTCATCTCAAGCACATACGTGGTGCAAAAATCGAGCCGCCCAATGACGCCCTCGAAATCAACAGAACCCCTGCCGGGTGCGAGATGCTCATCATACACGCCGTTGTTGTCATGCAGATGTGCCGCCTTGATCCTGTGCCCAAGAAGTTCGATGAACCGTTCAGGCGGGATGCCCGAGTGGTGGGCGTGACCGATATCAAAGGTCATGTCAAAACCGGGATGCCGGTTCAGGATATCCCAAATTGCCTCCGGATACAGCCCGAATTTGGTTATGTGCTTCTCAAAACTGTCGTTCTCAACCAGGAGTCCCGTATCCAGCCCCTGGTATGCCGCCGCGATCTCATCCAGTGACGCCCTCATGTTCTCTTCTGCCTTTGCGATGACTCGCTCATGGTACTGCTCCGGAATGTGTCCCGCGTGTATGTTCACCCATGCCTTTGAACCGACCTCTTGCAGATACTCACCCATCCCGATCACCTGATCGACGCAGGACATCCTGACTCGTTCGTTCACGCTCGCAAGGTTGAATTCCCGGCTCGGAGCATGGTACGAGATCGTGAAATCGTATTCAGAGAGAACCCGTCCCATGAGGGCAGAGTCCACCGTGCCGTATACGTAATCGTTGTCCTTTCTGATCTCGATATGGTCAAATCCGTTGGAATACAGAAAATCAATGAACTGCAGCGTGTCTTTCCCAAAACGGAGATCCAGCGCCGCTCCGATTCTTGTCATCTCACACCGCCTGTCGAATACACAACCTCCCCGCCCACAACCGTGCGTGCAACAACAGGAATCCCCATCCGTTCTGAGACGATCAGCAGATCGGCGCGTTTCCCGATCTCGATTGACCCGATCGTACCATCCATACCCACCGCCTCTGCCGGGTTCCGGGTGATCATCCTAACAGCACAGGGTAGCGTCAGAACTCCCCGCTTCCACAGGATGAATGCGGAATGCAGCATGGACCCCGGGTTATAATCCGAGCAGAGAAGATCGACGAGACCGGCATCGATCGCCTCACTGGTACTGAGGTTGCCAGACGTTGACCTGCCGAGAACAACATTCGGTGCGCCCATGGAGACGGTCATGCCGAGTTCGCGTGCCCGCCTTGCCGCGTCAAGCGTTATCGGGAACTCAGAGATGCGGGCACCGATGCTGTGGACCAGTTCCACCTTCTCCGGGCTATCATCGTCGTGCGATGCGATAGATATCCCCCTCGCATGAGCGATTTCTGCAACTTCTCGCATCTTCTGCACCGACTCGCCCGCATAACCGGATTTCTTTCTGATGATCCGGTCGATCTCGGCATCGTTTAATCCGTACATCCTCTTGTGATACTCCCGGTAACGCGCCGGGTCTGTAAACTGCCCCTGTCCCGGGGTATGATCCATCAATGAGACGAGTTTGGTAAGCGGACTCTCGATAGCCTCAAGTACGTCTTTCAGATCGCTGCTGATCTCGCATCTGACATGCGCAAAGTGATTCGTCAGAAACTCGTCCCGAAGACGTGCCATCGTCTCCACAATCTCTTTTGAAGTGCCAACATGCCTGCTTTTGAGTTCATCCTCGAAATATGCAATCGCATGTAATTTCGTTGTGATCCCCAAACCCGCGTTTCTTCTGTCCAGATGCAGGAGCGCAAAGTCAACAGGAAACCTCGCTGACGGTCTTGGCGAGATTGCGGTCTCAAGATCGTCCCCGTGAATATCAACGATCCCTGGCAGCACGTATCCGCGGTTTGCATCGATCATGTCACCGGATTTTGATGAATTCTCCAGGATGTCGGTTATTATTCCATCAACGATCTCGATTACGCTGTTTTCGATTACGCGATCCGGCGTTATTATCTGTCCATTGATTATTTTCATATCAGTCACCCAGGTCACCTACGATCTCCTCTGGCGTCCCGATTCCTGCCATCCGGTTATCTTTCATCACAACAACCCTGTCAGATAGTTCCCGCATCACAGAAAGGTCGTGGAAGATGCCGATCATCGTGGTTCCCTTGTTTACCCCCCGTAACATCTCGACAACAACCGCGGTTGACGCAGGATCGACCATCGCACCCGCGTCCACATTCTTCGATTTCACGGCAAGCCCTGATGCGTCATGCCCGCTGTGATCAGCATGATAAGCGCCATGCTGATTCCAAATCTCTTTACCAAAGTTCTGTTCATTTAACCCTCCTTTTCTGCTATAAAATCAACAACCAGTTCCTGCTCGCCGCTGGGAAGCACACGGTATATCCGCAAAGTTCCGTCATCAATCTCTATCAGGTTGTAGCACTGCGCCGTCCTTGCCTTGATCTTGTTTGAACATGCGGTTCCTGCATTTACCACAAACATATCATTCAGCCGCCAGACATACGGCACATGTCTGTGCCCGCAGAGCACAAGATCAACATCACACCTGTCGAGCAGTTCAAGCACATCACCTGAATCCACAGGAATCTGTTCCTCCCTGCCGGTCATCGGAACCGGGATCAGGTGATGGTGGAGTGCGAAGACCTTGAGATCAGATGTTTCAAAGTTCTCCGCAATCCAGCCATACTTCTCCCTACCGATGTGCCCATCATCGATGTCAGGTTGGGACGAATCCACGCCGACAACCGTGACATCACTATAGGAAAGAGACGATGATCGTGCTCCAAAGAAATCCTCGAAGAGCAGATACCCGACGTTTCTCGAGTCATGGTTCCCTGGAACGATCACCTTACTTTCGCAATCGATCCTGTCAATCCACTCTTTTGCACTCGCAAACTCCGGGTAAGAGCCGTTCTGGGTCAGATCTCCTGTCACGACCACGATATCAGGAGCGATCTCATTGACACTCTGTATCACGCTTTCTGCAACACCAGAAAGAAAGTGGGCGCCTGATACATGAAGATCAGACAGATGTACGATCCGTGTCACGTGAGTCACTCCGAGACCGGTATGAAGTGCACCGCTCCCACGATCTTCTGTCCATCTTCCGAGAGCACGAAGTCAAGGAATGCCTGCTCAATCTCGTCTGGCTCTCCTTTTGTGATCATTAGAAGCGTCCGCGTGATCGGATACCTGCCGTTTCGAACGTTCTCAATCGTGGGCTCTATGTCATCGAGTCTGACTGCTTTGACATCGGAATTGACATACCCGAGAGACAGAAAGCCGATGGCTTTTTTGTTTCCAGCAACAGTCGTTCGCATCTTGCCGTTTGAGTCCTGGATGATCGCACGATCCGTGACCTCCTTCTTGATCGGATTTAAGACTGCTTGCTCGAAGCAATCCCTTGTTCCTGATCCTTCCTCCCGAGAGACCACCATGATCTCGGAATCCTCGCCTCCAAGATCCTTCCAGTTCGTGATCTCACCTGTGTAGATGCCCTGCAACTCTTCCAGTGTGAGATCGCTGATCTCATTCTCTGGATGCACCACGACTGCAACACCATCCTTCGCGATGGCATGAGTCACGAGATCAGGGTACTTCTCCCGCTCAGAATCTTTCAGGTCACGGGATGCATCTCCGATATCCACGGTACCGTCAGCAACGGATCGTATTCCATGCGATGATCCGCCTCCAGATACATAGATCTGGCTGCCTGGATGCTCTTCCATAAATACGCGTGCGCACTCCTCTGCGATCGGAAGAACCGTTGTCGAGCCTGCGATCTGCAGTTTCACAACTTGCCCAGCGTTCTTGTTGTCGATACAGCCTGATCCGAAGAGCGATGTCGTAATCACTGCGATCAGAAGCATTGTCACGGTTGCGTGTGGCAGAAACCAATGTGTTCTATCTGGTTTTTCCATTGATGTATCACCGAAATTATCCATGTAACAGAGGTTATATATAGTTTTTCCCAATAATTATATATGATTTACATATAGGATATAGTTAATCCGTATGGTATATAATTTATGGTTGATCAGCGCCGTGCAGGAGCATCAGTCATTATGGATGAGTTGCACATCCGATTTGGAGACCTGCCAGTACTCATCTCATACCCGAAACATGCATCTAAACACAATAAACCAATGTTGTCTGAAAGATTGGTGTACAATTAGAGAGAACCAAAAACACTCATAATCTCAGCTCTGATCGTCTCAATATCGATTCCGCTGACATGAAGCACCACATAAGCGCCAATGAACGTGCCTACGATGCTTCCAAGATTTGCGAGCGCCGCAACCAGAATCACACGGAAGAGATTGTTATTCATCATCTCGTGAAGGCTCTCAGCATTCGCAATCTCATGGATATCATGCGGGGATGGTTTGCGCATCTTTGCCTCGACAGCGCCAGCAAACCAGCCTGCAGCCATCATCGGGTTTAATGAGGTGAGCCATGCGACACCGAATGCAGTCAATACAGAATATGGGTGCCCGCGTGCGATCAATGCGCCAAGCCCGCTTAAGGTGCCATTGATGATGAACCACCATCCGAACGCAACAAGAAACTGATCGAGCGATACGTTCGTTATGATCACTGCGAACGTGGCGAGAACCATAAGTATCAGTGCGACTCCGATGATCTTTCCTACACTGAATCGTTTCTTCGGTATTTCAAGCAGTTTATTTATGTCTGGCAGCTTTTCCGGATGTTCGAGATATTCGGTGATGCCGTGCCTGTGACCTGCTCCGACGATTGCAACCACCTTCCCTTTTTCTTTGAGGTCAAGTAGATTCTTTGCGATGAATGCATCCCTCTCCTCGATTAACACGCTCGCAGTCGTTGGTGAGAACTCTTTCAGTTCTGCTATTAACTGGGTAACGATATCCTCCTCAGTGATGCGTTCCATGTCGATCTCTTTTCCTCCGAATCCAAACAGCATGCCAGCCAGCGCCCCAAGCATCTTCATCTTCTCAACGAATCCCATTCTACCGATAAATCGCTGGAGTGTTACCTGAATGTCCCTGTCAACAAGCGCAATCTCTATTCCAAGTTCTTCTGCAGCATCGATTGCGGCTATCATCTCTGATCCAGGTTTCACATCCATCTCTGAGCCGATCTTGTTCTGGGTGTATGCCAGAAGAGAATGGACAAGAAACAGCGTTATATTGCCGCTGCTCAGGATATCTTTCGCAGACACATCATTAGTTTTGCCTTTCAGTGCTGCATATCTGCCAGGACAGAGTTCAATCGCAATTACATCGGGATGCTCCCTTGATATGACTTCCTTTACCTCTTCAACACTCTTATGCGAGACGTGCGCTGTTCCGATGAGCACGATCTCTGGTTCTGGCTCACTCGTATAATCGCTGTATGTGGTATGGTAGCTGGTCTGGATTACATCATTCATCAATTTCATCCAGAATTTCCTTTGCCCTGCCCGGGCGCACTATCCCCTCGTTCACCATGATCCCGGCAACCCTGTCGATCATCTCCCCTTCCGCTCCAGCCATGATTGCGATGTTACGTGCGTGAAGCGACATGTGTCCGCGCTGTATCCCTTCTGTCGCAAGCGCACGCATCGCTCCAAGATTCTGTGCCAGCCCGACCGCAGCTATGACCCCTGCCAGTTCTCTTGCAGTCGTGACCCCGAGAATCTTCAGAGATATCCTCGCTGCCGGATTGGATGATGTTGCTCCACCAACAATTCCTACTGCTATCGGAAGTTCTATCTCACCTAAAAGATCGCCATCATCGTTCTTCTTCCATAAAATAAGCGGCTTATACCCGGACAAAGCGGCATAAGTATGCGCTCCAGATTCCACTGCCCTGAAATCGTTTCCGGTTGCGACAACGACAGCATCGATGCCATTCATGATCCCCTTGTTGTATGTGGC
>JAOQII010000046.1 GCA_026134025.1 Candidatus Syntropharchaeum sp. | reverse complement strand
TGTTGTTAACTGGTTTAAAAAAAGGAGGGAAGATGCGAGAGATGGGGAATCAGTGTGGGAGGAGGTCAAGAGAGAGGTATGGAGAAGCGCGCTGGAGGCAAGGAATGACCTCGCTTCATTTGCCGATGCGTTATCTGGGGCTCTGGAGAAATGTGATGATCTGAAGTGCATTCCATCAGATACAAGACTCCCCATCTGCTCGCTCTACCATCACCTGAAGAGCACGGCCGGGATTGCGGTCTGTCTCGGGATTGACAGAGGGTATGATGAGTCCATACTCATAAAGCTCAGGATTGCAGGTCTTTTACACGATATCGGGAAGCTCAGGGCAGCTGGAAAAGGCGTTGAACATGTAAAAGCGAGCGAAAAGATGATCGGTGAGCTCTTATCGAAGATAGAATGGATGAGCAGGGAGGAGAGGCATTATATAGCGAGACTTGCCCCAAGACATCACGGTGCATCACATTATGAGAAGTACAGGGCTGAAAAGGATGAAGAGAAGCTTCTGTCACTGGCTGACTCGATCTCATCCGCATCTGACAGAAGGTATGAGGTCTCCTTCGATGATGGGGTTGTAAAATCGAGAGATAAGATCTTCCCGCATCTATTAACCATCGGTGGCAGAAAGATCGTACTTGGAAGGTGTGAGGAGAGAAAGGTTGGTGAGATCGAGCCATTTAAATTCGGTCAGGGCTGGAGTATGCCGTTTTACGATGAGATTGTGGATGGTGGCGAGATTAAGGGGGATTATAAACCATTTGAAGGTAAGATAGGCATTATTGCACTGGATATCCAGGGTATTCATGGATTTATCAGGGAGGCAAAGAAGCTTAATGCACTCAGAGGTGGAAGTAAGATCATAGAGGATGCTTTAGAAGCGGCAAAAAAGGTTATCGGTGAGAGAGTTTCACCCGAGGCGATCCTCTTTGCAGGTGGTGGAAATCTTGTATCATTTCTACCGGGAAATAAAGAAGTGCAGAATGGAATAAAGAGTGAGATTGAGGATAGGATAAAGGATATCTCTGCCGGAGTACTGAGAGTTGCTGTTGTATCTGAAAGCTTCGAGATAGAGAGGGTTGCAAAGGAGTTTGATCGTGTTTTAAAGGATTTATTTGAGCTTGTCGAGGATGAGAAGGGTAAGCCATATTCTCTCAGAAAGGATGAGGCTCTTGATCCTGAGAGAAGCGATAAAGTGTGCCATTACTGCTTCAGGCGGGAAGTTTCTGGGACGTATCGGGAGGATCAGATCTGTGAGGTATGTTATCGAAAGATCGAACGCGGTTTGAAAGAGAAGAAAGGTGATAGACCATATACAGAAGAAGTCTCCAGAGAGCTTGGCCTCGAACTCCCGCATGAACTCTCTCACATCGGAGATAACATCGCCGTCCTCTCAATCGATGGCAATATGATGGGCAGAATGTTCACCCAGACGATGACCCCGGCTGAGTACAGTTTCAAGAGTGAGAGCTTCGATAAAGGGCTTGAGAGGATTCTCAAGGAGACGATAAAGGAGTTTTCAGGAAACAAGTACTTAATCTGTCATAAAACCAAAAAGAACGAGAAAGATCGAGAGAAAACGGAGTTTCTCGGTATCGATGTGATCTACAGGGGAGGGGATGATATCCTGATCATCATGAACGCGAAGGGAGCTTTGAGATTCGGAGAAATGTTCATCAAAAGAGTGTCAGAGGAGTTCAGGTTTGAATCAAGCCTCTACTCAAGCCCGACCGTGACACTCTCATGCGGGATTGCGATAGCTGATCATAAATTTCCGATCTACTTCCTGATAGAAAAGGCTGAGAAACTGCTTGATGAGGCAAAGCGCGCCTTCAGGAATGGTATCAGGAGGAATGAGTATGATCTCTTCGAGCTTCCGGATGGTGCGATCTCCTTTGCCACGGTCACATCCGCGATGCCAGGTAGAGAGGGGCATAAATTTGTTCTACCTGAAGATGATGGGCGGCTTGGTATGATTGTATCCTATACTGAAGCTGTCCAGACTGAGAAAGATGTGAAACCAATCATCTCGATGGTGATAAACTGTGATGAGGACCCTATCGAGCGGTTGAACCTGATAAAACACCTTTATTCAAGGCTATCTGAGCGTGAGATCTTCGAGAAAGCGGGAAAAGTGCTTGAAAAGTCATCGCTTGAGGTATGTAGTGAGGTGTGTGAGATCCTTTCCAGAGAGGATGGCGTAAGGGGTGGGCTGAAGGAGATAATCCCGATGGTCTGGGGAGGTGATGATAGATGAAGGTATGGGAGGTTGATATCGAGCTTCTCTCCGATCTTCATACAGCGGGTGAGAGGAGAGGGTCTCTGATCAATGTACTCAGGAGAGATGGTAAGGTGTATCTTCCGGGATCCCATATCAAGGGGGTTGTCAGGACAGAGGCTGAGCGGATATGGTTCGGGAAGAACGGTAAGAGGATCTGCTGGGTCACAGGCGATCCCTATGGCACGGAGAAAGAACCTGCTGGGATCAAGCCATGTGGAGATCGTTCGGGCTGTCCTGTGTGTGAGCTTTTCGGGGTTCCAGAGCAGGAGAGATGGGATGAAAGGTACCTTGATCCGGCTCTGAGGTTCACGGATTTCGTGCTCCTGAGAGATAAAGGGGTCTCAGAGCGTACCCATGTTATGATCCTGAGAGATAAGGGATCAAAACGAGAGGGGGCGTTATTTTCTGAGAGAACCATCCCAAGGGGTAGCATCTTTCGCGGGTTCATCCTGATGATAAGGGATCTTGGTGGAGGTGGAGAGAGGCTTCTTGAGGGGGCACTCCACTCAGCAGCTGACTATGGATTTGGAGGTGGTAGATCAAGGGGTCTTGGGTGGGTTAGAGTCAGAATAGACAAGGATTCATCGATTGGGCGAATGAAGGAGGGTCTATCATGATAATTTTAAAAGGGACCATAAGGGCGATCTCACCGCTTCATATCGGCACGGTCGGTACGGGAAACTACCATCCAACCCTGCCCTATATCCCTGCAAGAACGATAAGGGGGATGCTTGGAAACTACCTCTTCAATGAGAAGAGAGATCTATTTGAGAAGCTCAGGATCGATGATGATGAAAATCCACCCATCCACTTCAAGCCTGCACTTCCTGAGGGATCTGTTGCATCCCCTCTGATCTTAAGGTGGTGCAAGCGGTGTGGTAAGCTCATCGAAGAGCGAGATAAAGACTGTCCTGAGTGTCTCCAGGAGGGAAAGAAGCGAGGAGGGTTGATACTTGAGGAAAGCCTCAGTTCAAAGAAGTTCAGGAGCACGGAGATCAGGTCATCGATCGATACGAAGTGTCCGATCACAAGAAGTGGTCATACAAGCCCGGGTGAGAGATACGGTCTTTCTCCATATAATATAGGTGCGCTTTTGCCAGGGAGTGAGTTTGACTTAAGGTGTGTGCTGCCAGGGGAGTATGTTGATGATCTTAAGGATGCCTTCAGGGAGGCAGGGATTTTTTATGGTATCGGTGGTTTTCGCTCGAAGGGGTATGGTATGGTTGAGTTTGATTTTACAGGGGAAGAAGGGATCGATGGGTACATTGAGCAAAGATCTTCCGAGTTTGATGGATCATCCCTCCTCATGGTTTTGAATGCTCCTGCGATATTTGAGGAAGAGGGGAAGCATGTCATCGGGTTCAGGGAAAAACTGCTTGAATCATATCTTGGAGATCACAGGATCATGAGGCAGGTCTTCTCTGAGGATAGAGCGAGAGGATGGGAGATTAAGGGTGGATACAGGCTCGGTAAGATCATTCCTGCAACAGGGATGGGGAGCTCTGCCTTGATAGAGGTTGATCCGGTGAGGGCAGCAGGAGCTGAGGTTTACGGGGTCGGGAGTATGAGACACATCTACGGGGATGTCTACTTCAGGAGGTGGGATTATGGAGCTATATGAGATAAACAGGATTTCATGGGAGCTTGCACCCCATGCGATGATGAAGGAAAGGGGAAAGTGGGTGGTCTGTTCTACCGGCAAGCTCAGGGAGCTGTATGAGTGCACTGCGAGGGAAGGATTTGAAGAGGAGATCGAGCGGATAATATCTGATTATAATCCACCTGAAGATAAGAGGAGGAATATGAAGGTTTTCAAGAATTTTGGAATGGAGTTGCTTGGTAAGATCAGAGGAATGAAGCGGGATGAGGCGAGGAGGGTAATACAGTATCTTTTATGGAATACCAGATCGCTTGAGGATATCTTCAGGAGCAAAAAGGAAGAAGAGATAAAAAATGGGCTTAAGAGAAGATTTGAGGCAGAAGGGGTTGATATGGCACTGGTTGATGAGATTCTTGGATACTGGAAGAGAAATGAGATCGGAAGGTCACATCAGGATAGAAGAAGAGGAGGTCGTGGATATGGTCGCTGATGAGGGATGGATAAGGGGTGTACTTCTTGATGCATGGGATGTTGTGGTGGATGGGGTTGCGAGTGAGAGAAAACAGATGCTCCAGCCACCAAGGGGTGAAGAAGGAAAGTGGAAGATAGAGAGCAGGACAAAGATCAAATCGCTTACTGAGGGTCTTTCAGAGTTTGAGGATGCAGGGGATGCAGTCCTTCACTTTATTAAGTATGCGGAGTACTACCTTCCAAGATCTGAGCTGAACTCAACGCTTGAGAAGATACTTGAGAAGGTCTCGGATATCAGGAAGCGTACGGATGGAAATCCTGAGCAGATGAGAAGGCAGATCGAGTATCTCATCGGATACATTGCATGGTCGCTGGATGGGTTTGTTAACATCCTGAATAACTGTGGGGATGATGAGAAAGCGATCAGGGAGAACCTTGACCGGATGCTTACAGCAGAGCTATCGCTTGCTGGTGCTGAGAATAAAAAGGAGCGGATAGTTGAGGGACTTATTAGGTGGCGGAAGAACTCGAAGGGAGGGGGTAGATAATGTTTGATACCCTTGAATCAAGGATAATCATCGATTATGAGATCTGGGTGAGATCTGATCTTCATATAGGCGGGCATGACTCGGGGGCTCCTGGGGCTGTTGATATGGGGGTTATGAAGGACGTGGATGGGTATCCGTTCGTGCCAGGAGCAAGCCTCAAGGGCGTTCTGAGATCTGAGATGGAGCGGTTGCTGAACGGGCTTGGTAAGCATGCGTGCAGCCCTGATAAGCTATGTGATCCCGAGAAGGAATGCACGGTCTGTAAGCTATTCGGAGGCAGGGAGGTTGCAGGATCGATACGGGTAAGAGACGCATATACGGACTCGAGGAAGACAATGGTGAGGGATGGTGTGAGAATTGACAGGAAAAAGAGGAAGGCTGCTGATCGCGGATATTACACGATGGAGGTCGTTCCCAAAGGCACTAAATTCAAGGGCAGGATCACGATCGAGAACCCGAAGCTTGGTGAGTACCAATATGCGAAGCTTGGGGCACTTCTTGGTACGGTCAGGTTCTTCAACGCAACCTCAAAGAGCCTTGGAGGGGGTGTATCAAGGGGATTTGGCGAGGTGCTGATTGTTCCAAGGCTTATAAGGGAGATCACAGCAGATGACTACCTTGAGGGGAGGTATGAGGGGAAGGAGCTCGTATCACTCATAGAAGAGGATGATCTCGGGAGTGACCTTGAGCGGGGTGAGCTTCCGATGAGCCCGGATAACGAGGTTGATGGGTTCATCGGTGACTGGAAGGGTTATGTGGAGGCGATGGAGGGTGGCAGTAATCAGTCTTGAGCGATTTGAGAATAAATACATAATCGAGGGTAAGATCCGGATGGAGACACCTTTGAGGATTGGGAAGCAGGTTGCACTCTACTCGCTCTCATCTGCCCCTGTGCTTCTGCAGTATGATGCAGGACTTGATACATACCTTCCGTTTATCCCGGGATCAAGCCTCAAGGGGGTCCTGAGATCCACGTGTGAGAGGATTGTCAAGACGTACGGGGCAGATATAGAGTGGATCGATTCGATATTTGGATCTCAAAGCATGGGTTCAAAAGTGAGGGTACGGGATGCTACCTGTGATTATAATCAGATCAATGAACGGATACACTGTGCAACCGCCTTTGATGCCGTCCCACGGATAAAACAAAGAGATAAATGCAGAGATTTCTGCAACACAAGGAACAATTGCGTGGTTTTTGATCTCAGCAGGGAGTTTTATAAACCTGTGATTGGAAGACGTGGACAAAATCCTGTTCCAAAGACAAATCTTATTAACGAAGAGAATATCCCACCAACGACATCGTTCCAGCTTAAAATTGAGGTTGATAACGCAGAGAAAAGAGATATCGGACTGATACTTCTCGGGCTTGATGAGTTCAACCACAGAAGAGCACATATTGGTGGCGGAGTCTCAAGGGGGTATGGATTTGTGACGATCGAGGATACTGCTGTCTCCTGCCTTCCGAAGCTTGACTTCTCGCTGGACTTTGGCATGAGCAGGTGTGAGCCAGCAGAGATTAAGAAGGAAGCAGAAGATACGCTGAGAAGATCGAATGTAACAATCCAGAAGAATGAGAATGACTTCTCCACATACTATATTTCAGAAGAACCTGGGGGAGGGTGTATCGTTTGTGAATTTGAGGTTGAATGCCTGACGGAGTTCAGGATGAAGGGGGTTGATGAAGAGACAGTCACAGTTGATGGGGTCCCTGTAATTCCAGGATCCACAATAAAAGGGGCGCTGAGGCATCTGTGTTACTACAATCCTGAAATAAAGGGAAGAGGAAGAAAATCATGGATTGAAGGGTGTGCTGAGCCTGTGATAAAGTGGGGCAGAGAGCAGGTAGACAAAATTTTCGGATCACAGGGAAAAAGATCGAGAATTTTAGTATCAGATGTCTTCTTTGATGAAGAACGTGGAAACTATGAGAACTTTATAGGGTATAACTCCAGAGGTAGTGTGAATGAGATAAAGAAAGATGCGCGGCTCAAAGGCTGGATCGTCTTTGATAACATGGAAAAAACTGAGATTGAGGCGATTCATAATGTGCTGAAGCGGGGGCTGCAGATCACGGGGAAGACATCTGCAAAGAGGAATCCAAAGGGAAAACCTGAGCGAAATCGGGTCAAATTTAATCTAAAAAGAGCCTGGAAGTTCACACTCGATGATTTTTCAAAAGATGTTACGGAGTGGTTTGTATGAGGGATAATAAAAACTTCAGAGCAAGGTTTGTTGAGAAGTATGGTAGGGAGTATAGTGGAAAGTACAAACTCCTCATCATGCCCATCGGGACAACTCCAGAGCCGCTGATAAGGACAATCCTCTCTGTTAAGCCTGAAAGGGTTGGGTTTCTCTATACCGAAGAGACTGAGGATGCACTTGACAGAATCGTTGAGGAGACAGGACTTAAAGTATCTCAGATCGAGAAGGCGAAGATCGATGGCTCAAGGGTCGAGGAAGTATATGCGAAGATCAGGGAGTGGATCGGGAAGTATGATGACGGCATCGCTGTGGATATAACAGGGGGCAAGAAGGCGATGGTCGGGGGTGCAACGGTTGCAGCATCCTTTTATGGTCTTGATATACTCTACAATGATTATACTGAGTTTGATGCAGAAAAGCGTAGACCTGTGCCTGGATCTGAGTTTCTAACCACGTTGAAAAACCCGTTTGAAGCGACACAGGATATGATCTATCGCCTGGGCGTTGAAGCATTTAACAGATATGATTATGCAGAGGCAGAACGGTTGTTTCAGGAGGGCGTGAACAGAACAGGCAGTCCTGTAAAGAGAGAGGAGTTCAACGCTCTTCTGGCACTTGCGTCATCCTATCTTGCATGGGATACCTTCAGGTTCGATGACGCAAGAAAAAGGATGAGAAGAGTAAAAGATCTTCTCGACCGGTTCGGACTTAAGATGGGGGTAAATCGAAAAATACTCGATGAACATCTTGGTATCATTGAAAAACTATCAAAGGTGAATCATGATCATTACTATCCAGATATCCTGAACGATTCGGCGATCGTAAAGCACCTTCTCTTAACATGCTTCACATCAGCTGAGCGGAAGAGCAGAGCTGGGAGGTATGAGGATGGGGTACTGAGGTTGTACAGGGTCTGTGAGATGGCATCCCAGCACAGGCTTGCGCTGAGAGGGATTGACACTGGAAAGGCAAATTCAAGAAGTCTCGATCATGAGATTATCGAGAGATACCAGCAGATCAAGGCAGATAGCTTGTCCAGAAAGTATAATAGGGAGTTTAATCCACAGAAGATAACACTTCCAGATAAAATCGGTCTTACAGATGGTTATATGCTCCTTAAAGCTTATAATGATGATCTATTAGAGAATCTTGATCTTGAGACGTTGTTCGACGCAATAGAGACAAGAAACCTCGCATACATCGAGCATGGTGTGAGAGTTGTGAATGAGAAGGATTACGGGAGGATGAGAAGGGAGACGGAGAGGATCCTCCAGGGGTTTTCCGGGATCAATGGGCTTGAACTGGAGAAAGAGCTTGAGAGGTACAGGTTTCCCGTGATAGAGTAGATCCACCATACAGGATTTTATATAAACCATAGACTATAGTTTATAACATGACAACCACGATACAGGTAAGCAGAGAGACGCTGGAGGTGCTCCGAAAGATAAAGGAGCGTGAGAATCTTCATTCTTATGATAACGTGATCCAGAAGCTTCTAAAAGATGCGATGAAAAGTGAGAGATCCGCCTTTGGGATGCTTGGGAAAAGATCTATGGATGAGATCCTGGAGGGTTTGAGGGATGAAGAAGACAGGATCTAAATTTCTGGATTCTTCTGCATGGTTATCTTATCTTTTTGCCGAGAATGATGAGATAAAAGAGATAATAGACTCGGATGGGCTGCTGTACACCTCAGTGATCTCGCTATTCGAGATAAGAAGAAAGTTTTTGAGAGAGAAAATTCCTGTCGAGGATCAAAAGAAGGCGTTGAACTTTATTAAAAGCGTAAGCATTGTGATTGACCTGAATGAAGTCATTGCAGAGCGTGCATCAGAGATATCGCATCATAAAGGCCTTCACGCGATGGATGCGCTTATCTATACATCTGCACTGAGTACAGAATCCATCCTGGTCACGGGGGATTCTGACTTTGAAGGACTTAAAGATGTCCTTGTTATCGGAAGAAAAGATGCGTTATGATCGAAGAACGTTTGAGAAACCTTGTTATATCTGGATTTGGCGTAAAACTCACAAAGAGCGGGGATCTCATCGAGGTTCTGGATAAAGACGGCTCAAAGAAGCATATATCACCCCATGATCTGGAACAGGTGATAATAACGGGTGAGGCATCGATCACTTCAGGGGTTGTGAGACTTTTGCTGGAGAAGGAGGTCGATCTTGTCTTCATAGGCAGGTATCCGCCGCTCTTTGCAAGGGTTGTGAGGAGTGATCAGAGCTTTATCTCAGATATATGGCGTGCACAGATCATGATGAGCGATGAGGTGAAGCTTGAGATAGGGCGAGAAATCCTGCAATCCGCGGTCTATAACAGGATACGGATGCTCCAGCATCTTTCAAAGAATCGTGAGGATCTCACGTTTGATGATGCAGTCAGGCGTTTGAAGGAGGTTAGAAGAAAAATGGAAAAAGCAGAAGATTCTTTTGAACTCATGGGTTATGAAGGAGAGGGATCCCATATCTACTTTTCATCGATCAGGAGGGTGATACCAGAGAAGCTAAGCTTTGAGGGGAGGAAGAAGCGCCCACCACCCGATCCTGTGAACGCACTTCTGAGTTATGGTTACACAGTTCTTCACTCAAGGGTTGAGTATGGACTGATGCTCGCGGGTCTCAACCCATTTGAGGGTATAATTCATGCATCCTACAGGAACCGCCCTGCCCTGAGCTTCGATCTGACAGAGGAGTTCAGGCAGGTTATCGTTGACAGGGTTGTTCTCACCGATATTGTGCGAGGGCGAGTAAAGGAAAGGGACTTTGAGTATGATAATGAAAGCGGCGGATGTTTTATGGTAGAGGAGTTCAAGCGGGGGTTTCTTGAACGATTATATGCGAGGTTTGAGGAAGAGTACACGGTAGAGGAGGAAGGAAAGATGCAATTTATTGATATCATATTCAGGCAGGCGAAGAAGCTCAAACGTGCGATTATGGGAGAGGAACAATACAGAGGGTTCAGGTACAGGTGATATCCTATGAAGCAGGATCGTTTGATATTTGTTGCGTATGATATAAAGGATGATAAGGTAAGGGGAAAAATATCAAGAAGACTGCTGTACTACGGGCTTGTGAGGATTCAGTTCAGTCTTTTCAGGGGGTACATCACCACAAAGGATAAAAGCGTTCTTGAGAATGATATAAGGGAGCTTGTGAATGAAGAGGAGGATAAGATCCATATCATCGAGATCTGTGAATCATGCAGGAAGAATATCAGAACAATTGGAGATATCCCACCACCAACCCCACAGCATCTTATCATATAACATGAATAACACGAGAAAAATTGGCTGGTCATCGCAGGTTATATATAACGCTTTGCATAGATCTAAGACCAGCCAACCCACTACCGGGATACGATCTCCATGCTCAACCGAGTATTTGATGAGATCCTCGAGCTGGGATATGGTTTACAGGAGAATCCGTAAAAGAAGGGTGTGACAACTTTTTCACCGAAGCGCGGTCCGTAAATGTGCCTCTTGTTTACAGGAGAATCCGTAAAAGAAGGGTGTGACAACTTGACTGCAATAGACCTGCCAGGCTCCAAATCTAGCACAGTTTACAGGAGAATCCGTAAAAGAAGGGTGTGACAACCATTCACCATGCAGATACCGCCGTGCATAATCCTCGTGTTTACAGGAGAATCCGTAAAAGAAGGGTGTGACAACCCGATAAGCAGAAAAGGTGTATTCAGAGAATTCTCGAGTTTACAGGAGAATCCGTAAAAGAAGGGTGTGACAACTACAATGCGATCGTTATACCACTGTCG